>JAFGEH010000077.1 GCA_016931665.1 Candidatus Cloacimonadota bacterium
CACTTCTTCCGGAAATAACGATATCCCTCTGTACACAGCGTTATCCGGCAATTATCCGAATCCATTCAATCCCTCGACTGCCATCAGGTTCTCCCTCAGCGAAGCTGCCCACACCCGGCTTATCATTTACAATCTCAAAGGTGAAACAGTAAAAGTATTGCACGATGGTGAATTACCTGCAGCTCATCATCAGATCATCTGGGATGGCAGGGATGCAGCAGGCAGAGCGGTGGCCAGCGGTGTATACCTGTATCAGCTGAACAGCGGCAGTTATAATGATACCCGGAAAATGATTCTGATGAAATAAATAAACTCCCAACCGAATGTTGAACCGGGCTGCCAAGTCCGGTTCTTTTTTTTTGGATTATGTAACACTTCCAGACAGCAGATGTCCGACAGCGTACAATAGACACCAGAATTACCGGTTCTGCCTCATCTCCAATTCCGGTCCCAAAATATTATTACTGGCAGCCGTATTTCAGGTTATCAGTATTTAACGTTTCCTGTGATTATCCCTTTCGGATAATCACATATCCATTAACCTCAGCTTGGTTTTGGAATATTTTATGCGTCAATATACACCAAAAACTGGGGGAATAATTGATGAAGATCAAATTACTGTTAGTTTGGCTGCTTATTTTTATGATTTCCGGATCCTGTTTTACCCGAACCCGGGAGCGGAATATTTCATCTCCCTTTCAAATTAGCAGCGAGTCGGATGAGCTGATTGTGTTGGACTTTGAACTTGGTGATTTTACTCTGGATAAACAACCCCTGGCCAATCTTGAATATCATTTTATAAATATTGAAGGGGCTTCTCTTCTCTTATCGGAAGGAAAACCCGAAATCCCGGTCTTCACGGTTATGCTGGCCATCCCATTCACCGGAAGCATTGTTCTTGAAACCGATCAGGAAACGATCGAATCGCTTTCCGATATTCTGCTACGACCCTGCCAGCCACCTGTTCCGGAAATTGGACTAACTTCGGATACTTTTATTATAGACCAGTCGTATTATAACTCCAACTCCACTTATCCCGAATCCTTCTACCTGCTTGGTGATCCGGCTGTTATCAGAGATCTACGGGTAGTGACCCTGCAGGTCAGCCCTTTTCAGTACAATCCGCAGACCCGGGAATTAGCAGTTTTACAGAAAGCCCGACTCAAACTCAGAGTAACCCGGCAAGAGGGTGAAAATGAGAAATATATACTACGGAAACCCTCCCGTTCCTTCAGTAATTTGTATACTTCCCTGGTATCAAATTCCTCCCGTTTTCTGCGTACTGATGAATTTCAGCAGCCCTGTTATCTTTTCATCTATCCCCAGGATAACCAGGTGGTACAGTCACTGCAGCCGCTGCTGGACTGGAAAGCCGATAAAGGTTTTGAAGTCCACTCTGTAAGTACAACCGTCACCGGAACCAGTCTGACAGCCATTCGTAATTATATTCAGAACGCTTACGATTACTGGGAGAACCCACCGGAGTTTGTCTGCCTGGTGGGCGATGCCGGAGGAAGCTTCAATATCCCCACTGGCCATATGGACGGCGGTTCCTACAACGGCGAAGGCGATCATTATTACACGACCCTGGAAGGAGATGACTATTTATCGGATATTTTTATAGGAAGGCTCTCCTTCAATACGATTTTCGAACTGCAGACGATTATTGCCAAAACAATCAATTACGAGAAATACCCTTATACTGACAATCCAGACTGGTATGACCGGGCTCTTCTGGTAGGAGATCCCTCTTCTTCGGGTCCTTCCACGGTAGATACTAAAATGAATGTAGCCGAAATGATCAACTGGCATTCTCCGAACATGGAATGTATTGAAGTTTACGACGGAAACTGGGTAAACCAGATAGCCGCCAATCTGAATAACGGTGTTTCCTACTTCAATTACCGGGGTTTTGCCGGAGTCAGCGGCTGGACAAACTCTCACGTCAACAATCTAAATAACGGATACATGCTGCCGGTAGCCGTGGTCCTGACCTGTGTAACGGGAGATTTTGAAGGTACCAGTGACTGCCTGAGTGAGAGGTTCCTCAAGGCCGGCACCCCCACCCTGCCCAAAGGAGCTGTAGCAGCCATCTCCACGGCAACCGGAAATACTCATACCTGTTTTAACAACTGTATTGACGCCGGCATTTTCCATGGCCTCTTCGCGGACAGTCTGTACAATATGGGGGCAGCTCTGGTGCGGGGAAAACTCAATCTTCATCTCAACTATCCTGATAATCCCAACAACTCCGTGGTAAAATTCTCCTATTGGAATAACCTGATGGGAGATCCGGGCCTGGAGCTGTGGACAGGCATTCCGCAAATTCTGCATGCTGATTATCCTGCTTCAGTCGGCCTCGGAACCAATCAGTTGCAGGTGGAAGTTACGGATAATTACGGTAATCCTCTGCCTGATGCCTGGGTTGCAGTAAGAACAGCTGGCAACGAAATCTCAGCTCAAGGATTGACCGATGCCTCCGGAACCATCATCCTGCCTATATCCAGTGAAAATCCGGGTGAAGTAAGCCTGGTGGTTAGCAAACACAATTTCCAGCCTCACCTGGGAAATTTCAATATTCAGAGCGAACCTGCCTGCCTGAGTTTAGCAGAATATGTAATGGATGATGATCAGACCGGCTCCTCTAGCGGCAATAATGACGGCCTGATCAATCCCGGTGAGACAATCGAACTGGGAATAGCACTCCGCAACACCGGCACTCAGATGGTAGACGATGTTTATGCCATTTTAAGCTGTATCTCGCCCGGTGTGAATATTATAACTTCCCAACAGGCATACGGTACTCTGGCTGCCGGGGAAACCGTCTTTTCCCCCCTGGCTTTCTGCTTTGAAGCGGACGCTGCATTGCTGGGCGGTATCAGTCTGGAATTCCGACTACAGATCTTCGGGAATAACGAAGTATGGAATGACCGTTTCTTCCTGCCGGTTTTCGGACCTTATCTG
>JAFGEH010000078.1 GCA_016931665.1 Candidatus Cloacimonadota bacterium
ACTCATTCATGCCGTGGAAGCTGCTGTTCTTCCGTATTTTCAACAGGCTGCTCCCCAGTTTGCCATCTCGCTGGAAATGCTGGAAAGGGATGTGCAGGAACTGCTGGATGATTATCTGACCGGCAGGGTGGAGCTGGAAGCATTCCTGCAGGGGGCACGGCCCTGGACAAACTATCTTTCCGATTATCACCCTCTGGTGGAATTTGCCCGTCTGCAGGCCTTGCCGGTTATAGCTGCCAATGTGCCCCGGGCCTATGCCTCGTTGGTAGCCAGATGCGGGGCGGTGATACTGGATACGCTTTCCTCGGCTGATAAACAGTATATTGCCAGGCAGCTGATCATTTTTAAAGATGGTTATTGGAATAAATTTGAGGAAACCATGACCAACCTGGGCGACAGGCATATGATGTTTGATGAACAGCAGCTGGATAATCTGTATGCAGCCCAGTGCCTTAAAGATGATACCATGGCTGAAGCCATCGCTGATTTCCTGGAAGCTAATAATGGCTGGAAAGTAATTCATTACAACGGCCATTTCCACAGCAGCGAACATCTGGGTACCGCACAGAAACTCAGTCTGATCAGACCCGATCTCCGGATTGCCGTAATTACCCCGGTGGTTACAGATCTGGAAACCTGGCAGGAGAATCTTGATCAGTATAAACACCTGGGTGAATATCTGATATTACTGGCGAACGAAGAAACTCCGGTAGGGGATGGAAACTAAAATGAATATTCAGGGATTTTTTGAAAATTTGATTGAACAAGCTCCGCTACTGAATTCTTCCCTAATCCAGAATATCCTGAAATCCTTGTTTATAATTTTTATATTCTGGCTGCTGAGCCTGCTCATTCAGGTTTTATTGAACCGCAGGGTCACGGATCTCAGGATCAGATATCGCTGGCGTAAAACCATTTCCTATCTCATGGGATTCCTGGCAGTGATTCTGATCGGCCGGGTCTGGTTCGTTGGAATACGCTCCCTGGCTACTTTCCTGGGTTTACTTTCGGCCGGTATCGCCATTGCTTTGAAGGACCTGATCGCTGACCTGGCGGGGTGGATTTTTATCTTATCAAGAAGGCCTTTCGATGTAGGTGACAGGATCCAGATCGGGGAATTCGCCGGAGATGTGATTGACCTGACTCCTTTTCAGATATCGATACTGGAGATTGGTAATTGGGTGCAGGCTGATCAGAGTACGGGGCGGATCGTGCATATACCTAATGCCAAGATCTTCATCAATGAGCTGGCGAATTATGATAAGGGGTTTAAATATATCTGGAATGAAATACCCGTTACTATTACATTCGAAAGCAACTGGCAGAAGGCCAAGGAAATTTTAACAACCATTGCCAACCAGCAGGAAGAGCACATTTCAGCCTCCATGGAAAGGCAGATCAAACGTGCCACCAGAAAATTCATGATCTACTACAGGAATCTTACCCCTGTTGTCTATACGGACGTTCTGGATAATGGTGTCCGACTGACCATCCGCTATCTCTGTGAACCGCGGAAACGCCGGGGCACGGCGGAAGCTATCTGGGAAGATATTTTGAAAGAATTTGGCAAGCAGCGTGATATTGATTTTGCCTATCCGACAACCCGTTTTTACGATAACAGGACAGAAGGCAAACAACCGATAGAATAACGGAAATAATTGTTATTGATGCTATTTATATCTTAGTTCGGCTGCTGTTTTAACGAACTCCCGGAAAATCGGCTGAACACAATCCGGCCGTGATTTGAATTCCGGGTGGAACTGAACTCCAATGAAGAAAGGATGATCCGGGATCTCCACGATCTCAACCAGAATATTATCCGGCGACAGGCCGGAGATCTTCATACCATTTTTTTCCAGTATATCACGGTAGGAGTTGTTTACCTCGTAACGGTGTCTGTGCCGTTCTGATATCAGCTCTTTCCGGTAAATACGCCAGGCCAGGGAATCCTGTTTCAGCTGGCACGGATAAGCTCCTAACCTCATGGTTCCACCCATTTTGGCAATATACTTCTGATCTTCCATCAGATGTATGACAGGATTTCCGGATGACTCTCTGAATTCGCTGCTGTGGGCATCCGGCAGGGCGCAGATATTTCTGGCATATTCAATAACGGCGATCTGCATGCCCAGGCAGATACCGAAATAGGGGATTCTGTTTTCCCGGGCATAACGGGCAATGGCGATCTTGCCTTCGATCCCTCGCACTCCGAAACCTCCGGGAATGAGTATCCCGTCCACTCCCGCCAACTCTTTTTCGATATCTTTCTGGCTGAATGTTTTCTCCGAATCCACCCATCGGATATTCAACTTGAACCTTCCATCCGCAGCAGCATGAATCAAAGCTGCACCCACGCTTTTATAGGCATCCTGATGTTCGACATATTTCCCGCATACTGCTATTATGACTTCCTGATCGGGATTTTTGATATTATCAATTATCCGGTCCCAGTCCGAAAAATCGATCCGGTTCTGCTGCAGGTGGAAATGTTCACAGATTTTTTCATGCAGATTGGCCTGCATATAAACCCGAGGCACCTCATAAATGGTTTCCACGTCAATGGCATTGATAACCCGGCTTTTCTGAACGTTGGTGAACAGGGCTATCTTGCTGCGGATCTCATCATTGAAGGGTTTCTCGGAGCGGCAAAGCAGGATATCCGGCTGGATACCGATTTCGCGCAGTTTGGTAGTGGAATGCTGGGTAGGTTTGGTCTTCAGTTCACCGGCTGCTGCAATATAGGGGACATAGGTGAGGAAGACGAACAGAGTGTTTTCGGGGCCCACTTCCAGGCGGAACTGGCGGATAGCTTCCAGGAAGGGCAGACTTTCAATATCACCAACCGTTCCACCGATTTCGGTGATCACGATATCCTTGTCATGAGCGATATCCCTGATCAGTTGCTTGATCTCATCCGTAACATGTGGGATGACCTGTACCGTTTTTCCCAGGTAATCACCTCTGCGTTCTTTGGTAAGCACTTTCTCGTAGATCTGCCCCGAAGTGGAGTTGGAATTTCTGGTCAGCGGGATACCGATAAACCTTTCATAGTGGCCCAAATCAAGATCGGTTTCAGCGCCGTCATCGGTTACGAATACTTCACCGTGCTGAAAAGGGCTCATCGTCCCGGGATCAACGTTCAGATAAGGGTCGAACTTCTGCATCACAACTTTATAGCCCATTTTCTTGAGCAGGAGGCCAATAGAAGAAGATGCTATGCCTTTTCCCAGCGAGGAAAGAACTCCGCCGATCACAAAAATATGTTTAGCCATCAGATATCCTTTTTAGTTAATTTTTCAATAAGACTTTTACGCTTTCTGATTACAGCTTTCCGGCTGGCCAGTATAACAGGATATGATTCATTGTCGAAGAATTTCAGGCAGATATTGCCCGGCAGGCAGCGGTCGTAAAGATAGAAGTTGGTAAAATCCTGGCAGGCTTCGTTGAAACCCAAGGAGAGCAGGCATTCGTCCTGGCTGTTGATCAGTTTGCCCTGCAACTGGAAATTACCCTGAATCTCGGAATGAAAGGTCATGAATCTCACAATCCCTTCACTAAAGCTGATCTTCACGTTTTCATAAACCTGGTCTTTATAGTAGACACGGTCTGCCAGGAAGGACCCGTTCAGACTGCTTTTTTCAAAGGGAAATTCGATAACACCCGGGGGCAGAATTATTAAATGATGGTCCGGGGCAATACCCTGATAAAGCTGATAACTGTCACGTTTGATCTTTATC
>JAFGEH010000006.1 GCA_016931665.1 Candidatus Cloacimonadota bacterium
GGCATCCTGGATTATGAAGATGAATGTCCCAATGAACGGGAAACATTCAACGGTTATATGGACGAGGATGGCTGCCCGGATACCAGACCTGAAATATTCTTCGAAGCCGAAAAACCTCTGATTCTGGAAGGTGTTAATTTTGATACCGGCAGCGCCAACCTGACCGCTGAAGCCAGAGGAATACTCGACAAGGTTGTTACTGCTCTACAGGACTACCCGGAAGTCGAGCTTGAGATCCAGGGACATACCGATGACCGTGGTTCCAAAGAATTCAATATTACTCTCTCAGAAAACAGAGCTCAATCTGTGCGCACTTATCTGGTTTCCAAAGGAATAACTGCTGAGCGCCTGAAAGCCAAAGGTTACGGTCCTGATAAACCCATTGCCGATAACAACACTGCGGAAGGCAGGGCTATGAACCGCCGTATTGAATTCTTCAAGCTTAAATAATCACTATATTTGTTTTTTTACAGCCCGGACTACAATCCGGGCTGTTTTTATTTATCATTTGACGTTATTTCATAAATCCTGATTCTGGTCCGAAATAATTAATAAAAATATGTAATATAAACATTGGGAGTAATTATGAATTTATCGAGATTTCTGATTCTGACCCTGATTGTTGCAGCTGCAACTTATTTATCAGCGGGGTTATCCGTTAATCATTCAGATGAATACCAGATGCACCTGACATTTCACAGTGAATCAGTTGACCTTTCCAATCAGGTTCTGGCGGATGGCAATACGTACCAGCGACTGGTTGCTTCTGGAACCGGAGCCCTGGAACCGGGTCAACCCGATCTCCCGGCTTCCGCTTTCTGGCTGCTTGTGCCCAATGGTACTACTCCTCTCTTAAATATTCAGGCAGATAAGGAAATAATATATGAAAATGTAATGATGGCTCCCGTCCCTCAACCGGCTATGGACCTGCTGGGAGCTGCCGAACCGGAATTCTTCCTGGATGAAGAACTCTATAACCGTAACAGCCAATTCCCCGGTTATTTCGCCCGGCTGGAACCAATTATGAAAAAACGCAGCCAGGACTGCACTATCCTCTGGATCTTTCCCTATCAGTATAATCCCGTTACTAAAACCCTTACTCTCTATCAGTACCTGGACATCAGTATTGTCTTTTCGGGGAACATACAACCGCTGCCGGCCAATGTACTGCATCAGGATTACGTGGCGGAAGTAGCCACCCTGGCGATTAATGGCAGCGAAGTGTTACAAGCCGAAATGGAGGAGACTTCACTCCGGCAGCAGCAATACCGCGAAGACGGCTGTGACCTGCTGATCATAACTCCCCCTGATTTTTCTGAAGCTGCCCAGATTCTGGCTGCCTGGAAAAGAGAGATCGGTTATCTCACCACCATTGCCACTACCGAAGAGACCGGGAACACCTATAATTCGATCAATACTTTTATCAATTATGCCTACGCCAACTGGGACCCTGCTCCCAGATTTCTGCTGCTGTTCGGTGATGCTGAATTTCTGCCTCCACCCTATATAACACCGCATCCGGCAACCGGCGAAGGCCAGGGTTACACCGCTGCTGACATGTATTATGCCGATGTCGATGAACCGGGTGACCTAGTTGCCGACATGGCCTTTGGCCGTCTGCCGATTGAAACCACCCTGCAGGCTGAACAGATCGTTAACCGGATCATCGAATATGAATGCAATCCTCCCACCCAGCCTCATTATTATCAGAATGTTACCTGTGCTGCCTATTTTCAGGAAGCTGACGGCGGAAACGGGATTGCCGAAAGGCGCTTCGCCAAAACCAGTGAAGATGTCCGGAATTTTCTTTCAGAGAAAGAATATGCAACAGAACGTATCTATTATACGGGTTTTTCCACTTACCCTCAATACTGGAATAATACTTATTACGTTTTTGAAAACGATATCTCCGGCGGTCCTCTACCCCAGGAACTGCTGAAGCCTGAATTCCCCTGGAATGGCAGTAATATAGACATCAACAACGCCATCAACAATGGCACTTTCTTTGTTGTACACCGGGATCACGGTTCCCGTCTGGGCTGGGGTGAACCTTCCTACAACATCTATGATATTCAGTCGCTGAATAACGGCTCTCTGCGTCCCGTGATCTTCACCATTAATTGTAATACCGGCTGGTTCGATAATGAAACTGATGCTGACGAATGCAGTACTCAACCTTATTCTGAAAGTTTCGTGGAGTATTTTCTTCGCCATCATTCTGGCGGTTCCATCGGTCTGGTTGGCTCGACCAGGATCAGTTATTCTGGTAATAACGACCGCCTGATGTGGGGCTTCATGGATGCTATCTGGCCTGATTTTCTGGAATGGTGCACAGCCACCTACCCGCCGCATGAACCATTCTACCGCATGGGCGATGTTGTAAATTATGGTAAAGAATATATGATGCTCAACTATACCTGGGGCAATGAAACTCGCCGCGTCTCACTGGAAGAATTTCTCTGGTTCGGTGACCCGACTATGCAGATCTGGACAGCCTATCCGCAGGAACTTGCTGCCGTTTACGACCCAGCCATCGAATTGGGAGCTTCCTCCCTGAATATTGAATGCTATGTTGAGGGAGCACGGGTAACCCTTTCCAGAAGTGGCGAATTGATAGCCACTTCCACTTTTTTCAATGATCAGGCCCTGCTCACCTTCCCGCCTGTAACAGAAGTCGAGGAATTATTGCTTACCGTTCACGCCCATAATTACCTGCCCCTGCGGGGTATCATTGAAGTTATACCGACCGGAGCTTATCTGGTCTGTGATCAGGTTCAGTTCTCTGAAACCGGAGGTTATCCGGATGGCGTTATCCAGTCTCTGGATCAGGTGGAAATCGGGTTCACACTGGAGAATATCGGGATCATGCCAACAAGTGGAGATGTTACCCTCACCCTCACTACTAGTTCGACTCATGTGGAAATACTCAATGATACCAATACCACAGGTATCATTCCGGATTCTACCACCCTGGAAATCAGCAATGCCTTTCTGATTCGTCTTTATCAGGGTATCCCGGATAGTACCATGATCCCCTTTACCTTGCATATGGAAACAGACAGTAGTAACTGGCAAAGCAATTTTGATCTTCTGGTCAGTGCTCCGGTCTTAGAATTCGTGAATTACAGACTGGAATTAGCAACTCCGGGTGATGAAATCCTCGATCCGGGTGAGACAGCTGAATTATACCTGACTTATACTAACTCCGGCAGCGGTTATTCTTACAGTACTTTCACCACTCTGTTCAGTAATGATCCCTATCTTACTGTTTCAGGAATGGATATGATCGATCAGATACCTCCTGCCTCCCAGCAGGAAACCCTGCTGCCTTTCCTGCTTGTTATCGCACCGGAGTGCCCGGTGGATCATTACATCGAGATCAACGTTCTGGCTCTGGATGAGGTTGGTGCCGTCCTGAATACAACCATCTCGATCCCGGTGGGATTGCTGGTCTATAATTTCGATGGTGGGGCTCCCCTCTGGGAAAGTGCTGCCCTGGCAGAAGGGTATCTGAATCAGTGGCATCTGAGCTCCTACCGCAATCATTCAGAGCTGGGACAGCTCAGCATGAAATGCGGTGGTCCGGATGGTGAATATTTCAGCAATAATGTTTTTGCCGCTCTCTATATGCCAACTTTCACTGCTGCATCTGGTACTTTCCTCCGGTTCTTCCACTGGCTGGAAACCGGTATTATGATCAACAACAACAGCTGGGACGGAGGTATTATCGAAATTTCCGTTGATGGCGGCGAATTTCAGCAGATTGAACCGATCGGAGGTTACCCCGCCACTCTCCTGAACCTGCCCACTCTTCCTTTCCCCCCTGGCATTCCGGTCTTTGCTGGATCTATCGACTGGGAAGAAGTAGAATTAGATCTCAGCCCCTATGAAGGACAGGTTCAGCTTCGCTTCGTCTTCGGCAGCAGCCCAACTCAGTACACCCGGGAAGGTTGGTACATCGATGACATCCGCATTGTAAATCTCACTGGTTCAGAAGAGCAGGATCTTGCACCTGCGTCTACCCTGCTACTCGGTAATTACCCCAATCCTTTCAATCCTCAAACAACAGTCTCCTTCCAGCTGGCCGAAGCAGGATATGTGAATCTGGAAATCTATAACCTGAAAGGCCAGAAGGTTGTTACTCTACAGGAAGGAGAACTGGCTGCCGGCATCTATCATCTACCCTGGAACGGCTGGGACAGGCTGGGGCGGAAAGCATCCAGCGGGATCTATTTCTGCCGCTTACAGACTGCTGACGGGGTTGATGTCCGTAAAATGGTTTTGATGAAATAAATAGTCTGAAATTTTGTTTTCAGTAAAAAATATGTCCGACCGGTTGAAGCGAACCAGCAGTTATTATTACGATCTTCCTTCGGAACTGATAGCTCAATATCCAGTTGCCGGCAGATCCGAATCACGTTTACTATATCTTCACAGAAATAATGGCTCAATTTCTCACCATTATTTTCATGAAATCACCGGATTCCTGCAGCCTTCTGATATTCTGGTGATCAACCGCACCAGAGTTATCCCCGCCCGTCTACTGGGAAGTAAGCCCAGTGGAGCTCAGGTAGAAGTATTTCTTTTGAATCAGAAGACTGATACTAACTGGGAATGCCTGGTGCGTCCGGGCCGGAAAATAAGGAAAGGAAGCCGGATAAATTTTTCCGGCAGACTATCAGCCGAGGTTAAAGAGGAACTACCTGAAGGAGAACGTCTGATAGAATTCTCCTGGCAGGGCGATTTCTGGCAGATTCTAGAGGAAGTTGGCAGTACACCTCTCCCGCCTTACATCCGGCGGGAGGCCGAAGCCGGGGACCGGGAAAACTATCAGACCGTTTATGCCAACCAGCAGGGTTCGGTGGCTGCTCCCACCGCCGGGCTGCATTTCACTGCCAAACTGCTGCAGGATATCAGCATTAAAGGCATCGAAATATTAGAAGTGATCCTGCATATCGGCCTGGGAACTTTCCGGCCGGTGAGCAGTGAAAATATTCTGGATCATCGCATGCACAGTGAATTCTGCACTATCAGCGCTGAAACTGCTGACAAGATAAACCTGGCCCGGGACCAGCATCGGCGCATCATCGCCGTTGGCACCACAACCACCCGTACCCTGGAAAGTTTCGCCCGGAACGGAATTCTTACCTCCGGCTCACACTGGACCGATATCTTTCTGTACCCCGGTTATGAATTTAAGATCATCAACGGCCTGATCACCAATTTTCACATGCCGGAATCCACCCTGCTGATGCTGGTGGCAGCCTTTGCCGGTTATGACAACATCATGAATGCCTATCAGACAGCCGTGAACATGAAATACCGTTTCTTCAGTTATGGCGACGCCATGCTGATACTTTAGGATGATAAACATGAAGAATTACCATCACCCTTTCTTCGACCAGATACTTCATTATCAGCAGATCGGCAGTACTTTCAGTAAAGCTGAACAGCTGGTGCGACAGGGTACAGCTCAGGGCAATTTTCTACTGCTGGCTGATGCCCAGAGTAACGGGCGTGGACGGGGTGAAGCCGTCTGGTATTCACCTGCCGGTGGCATCTGGCTGACTATGGGAATTTACGGGCTGCCTCAGGTTTCCGGATTAACCCTCTTTATCGGCATCTGCCTGCACCGGATATTAACCGGCCTCTACCCCGAAATATCAGAACAACTACTGCTGAAATGGCCCAACGACCTTTATTGCGAAGAAAATAAAATTGGCGGGATACTTTCTGAATACCTGTCATCCCGCAAATACCACCTGGTAGGTATCGGCCTGAATACCAGCCTTGCAGTATTCCCCGAAGAGCTTACAGAAACCGCCAGCAGCCTGCAACTAGCTCTGCAGAGGAATATCAGTAACCGGGAAATTCTGGATTCCTTCTTTACCCACTTCTCCACTGAATTACCGGATTTCCTGGAATCGGGACTGGAAGTTGATTATTTTCAGAACCATTCTCTGCTCACTAACCTGAAGATTCGGCTTCAAACCGACTTTGACCAGTTCACGGGCATTTGTCGCGGGATCAACCGCGAAGGTGCATTGTTGCTCGAAATTAAACCCGGCATGATCCAACCCTTCTTTGCCGGCAGCGTAGTGGAATTCTCAAAGATAAAAACTGGAATTGAGAAATGATGACAGTGTGCGGTGTTTTCTGCGAGACAGAATGTCATGCCTTTGGTATTGAGTGCGCCGGTTGTCATCAACTGCGGGGAGCAGTCTCCTGGACGAAATTCATCGGCAAATCAATCTGCCCTATCTATCAGTGTGTGTTGGACAGAGGATTCCCCTCCTGTGCGGATTGTCCTAAACTTCCCTGCCAGATCTGGTTGGTGGAAACGAAGAATCCAGATTTAA
>JAFGEH010000079.1 GCA_016931665.1 Candidatus Cloacimonadota bacterium
CCACTTCCTTTATCTGCTCCCGCGGGATCGCAGGTCAGCATGAATCCTGCCAGAGGAATGTGAGCCCGCAGCTGAAGTATAATCTCCGGTGTCAAATCGTAAAATATTTCCTCCAGGGTGGTTAACTGTCCGGGATCACTTTGACAGAACAGAGATGGCGTGCCACTCCAGCTGACGGCTTCCTGTAATAGTAGAGTAACAGCCGCTGGATCGGCTACCTGCAGGTAATCCGAAAGCGGGGGATCTTCACTGCTGATATTACAGAAGATATTTCCCAGGCCGAGGCAGGTTCCGGCTGCAGAAGTATCGTTCTGATCAGATTGAACCTGGGAGCCGGTACCAATGGCGAATTCCAGATCAGACAGGCTGGTTCTGAAAGCTGCCTTCTTTTTGTCCGTATATTCCCGGCTGCTGAAACTACCCCAGAGCCAGAGAGTGCTCTTGCCCTCCGGAAAGCTGGTTAGGCGGTATTTTCTGCCATCAACAGTGTATTCCCTGATTTGCTGCCGGGAATTACGTAATTCAGCCAGAGCCTCATCCAGATTGTTCCTGAGCTGGAAATGGGTGCTGAGCCCCGTCATTTCCAGGATACTGACCAGATGAGGCGGTAAACCGGCAATGATCAGTCTGGTGCTTTCCCTGGCTGATCCTTTAGCCAGTTTCAGCCAGATCCTCAAACCGGCACTGGCCAGATAATCCAGCTCAGAACATTCCAGGATAATGTCGGGCAGCGTTTTTTCCAAACTGCCGACTTCCTCTTCCAGATGATTTGCTCCCCAGCCATCCAGCCTGCCTCTTAGCGATAAAACGGTGACCTGATCTTCTAAGGCAATATTGATATCCAGCATCGCACACTCCTGACTTGCGGATATAGTAAAGAAATCCTGTGTCAAGAATTATCAGAAATATCCGGAGAAAAAAAGATTGACTGCAAACTGGGAAAATCCTTCCTCATATAAATGAAAATTTCAGATAATTGATTCAATTACTTAAAGGAGGATGGCATGAAGAAATTTCTTGTTCCTGTTATCATATTTTGCGGATTGATCATCCTGAGTGGTTGCTCTCCCCGCCCCACCAGGATAATGGCTTTATACAGCTACCACCCGGAATATCTCTGGGTGCAGGAAGAGGCCTCTGGACTTGAAGCAGCCCTGCAGCAGCAATCCGTGGAGATTGAGCAGTTCTATCTGGATACTAAAAGGAATCCAAGTGCAGAGTGGCAAAGAAGCATTTTTGCTCAGGCTTTAACTAAAATTGGGGAGTACAGGCCCGATATCATGGTGGTATTCGATGATAACGCCTGCCAGTTCGTATCCGAGAATATTGATGATTTGCCAATGCCGGTAGTATTTGCCGGAATGAATGATAACCCGGAAGATTACGGGTTCCCGGCTCCCAATGTCACCGGGGTACTGGAAAGAATCCACCTGCTGAATTCCATTGCCTTTCTCAGAGAATTGTCACCGAATTTGAAAAATAATTATCTGATCAGCGACGACAGCCCGACCTCCCGTAAAATCTTTAAAAGGTTTACGCAAACAGAACTCGAAAGTGTCTTCAATGAAATAGTGCTGACCAATGATTTCGAGCTCTGGCAGCAGAAGATCCGGAGCTGGCAGAAGCAGGATGCTGCCCTGGGGATTCTGCTCTACCATACACTCGCCAGTACCGGAAACGGACAGAGCATTCCCTCCGAAGAAGTAATCAAGTGGACTCTCAAATATAACCGGCTACCGGAATGGGCAGTTTTCGATTTTGTGATCCAGGATGGAGTCCTCTGCGGAGAAATCATATCGGGTTACGAACAGGGTAAAGTTGCCGGAGATATCGTGGCGGAGATTATCCGGGGTAGAAAACCGGCGGAAATACCCATGATTACCCCCGAAACCGGAGAAAAAGTCATTAATCTTTCCCGAGCCGAAGCATTAGGGTTGAACCTTAACCCAGCCCTGCTGGAGAAATATGGAAAATAATGGACTGACTTTTGCCGAAGAGCTGTTCCTGCTGGCCCTGGATGACGAGAAAGGCGTTCTCATAGAAATGCCGGTTATGGCCCTGGAATATGGACTGGTAGGGGGCTTACTGATGGAGCTGGCTCTGATGAACCGGATCGATACCGACCTGGAAAAACTGATCCTTCTTGATAATTCCCCGACCGGTGATGAACTTTATGACAAGATCCTGGAAATTGTTGGAACCTTCTCCCAGGATAAAAGCACTTCTTTCTGGATCAAGCAGATCGCCCGGGATTTTACCGAACTGAAAGGGGAAATCCTCAAACGCCTGATCGAAAAGAAGATCCTTAAACAGGAGGAACATAAAATTCTCTGGGTCTTCAGTAAACGCTGCTACCCCATGATCAACTTTAAACAGGAAAAAGAGGTCAAAACCCGTATCAGGGACATGGTAACCAGTGAAGATATACCCGAATATCGCGATATCATGCTGCTTGCCCTGACCAATTCCTGCGGCCTGCTGGACCAGGTGTTCAAAGCTGGTGAACTGGAGAAGTATCAGGAAAGGATAGAAAATCTCTCCCGTTTCGACCTGATCGGCCAGGCTGTGAACAAGGCTGTATCCGATATCCATAAACTTATCTCAGCTGCTGTTGCTTATGTGATCGTGGGACCTCCAGCCTGATCATTGAGCTTAAAAATTCTGAAGAGGATATGGACATTTCAGCCATCGACAAGGAAATTGCCCGGGTCAGATTCCTGGCAGAAAAAAAATATCTTACCGCTATAGTCAATCTGGTAAATCAGATTGCCCGTAACGAAGGATTTGCGGCTGCCGCTGCCGGCAAACTGGAACTGGCTGCCGAAGAAGCCTGCCTGAACATCATCGATCATGCCTACGGCCCGGATGAGCAGGGTCACATTGAACTTATCTGCCAGAGAAAACCCGGTGAACTGATCATCGCAATCCAGGACAAGGGATTGCCTTTTGATTTCAGACTGGTCGAAGGAGTAAACAGTACCGGACTGGGATCATTGCTGATGAAAGCTCTGGTCGATCAGGTGCGCTTCCTGAATCTGGGCAGCGAAGGTAAAAGATTGGAACTTGTCAAGCGACTGCCCGGCGAACATATCACACTTCCTGTGGAAAAGGATATTGAGGCAGAACCAGTCCAGGAGGTCATCCAACTCCAGCCGGGAGATTATACCATCCGCTTAATGACAGAGAATGATGTACTGAAAATGTCACAGTGTATTTATCATGCTTACGGATATACCTACGGCTGGGAATTCGTTTATTATCCGGAAAGGATGAAAGAGATGCTGAACGGGGGAATGCTCACTTCCGTTGTCACTGAGCTCCCCGATCAGACAATCATCGGCCATCTTGCCATGCTAACTGATGCCCCGGAGGCCCGGGTGGGAGAAACTGGTATGGCGGTGGTTGTCCCGCGTTACCGGAAAAATAGTTTGTTTCCGATCATGAAGAAATATATGATAGAAGTTGCCAGGCAGCGGGGAATGCTGGGCATATTCAGCGAAGCTATTACCGCTCATCCCTTTTCCCAGAAGGGTAATATCTCCATCGGAGCCCGGGAAACCGGAATCCTGCTGGGCCTGATGCCACCTATGCAGTTCAAAAAAGTCCGGGAAAATATCGGCTCAGATCGGGTCAGCGCCGTTCTCTATTACCTCAGAATCAATCCTCACCCAATCCGCAGAGTTTATCCGCCTGCTCATCACCGGACGATCATTTCTAGAATTTATCAGCATATCGGTTTGGACAGAGAATTAGCGGAATCTCACAAACCAAAGGATCTCAACCAGTCATCAGCGAGGGTAAATATCGACATTAAGCCTGAGATCTGTATCGCTTATCTGAGGATCGTGGAATATGGAGAAGATATTACCGGTATCATCAGGTTACGGCTGCGGGAATTGTGTCTGCGCAAGCTCGATACCATCTATCTCGACCTGCCTCTCAGCAAACCGGAGACAGCCTTCTTCTGCGCCTCCTTTGAACAGGAAGGATTCTTTTTTGCCGGATTGATTCCGGAACTGCAGGAAGGGGACGTCCTGCGCCTGCAATATCTTAACAATATACTTATCGACCGCGATAAACTGGATGTCTGCAGCGAATTCGGCCAGCAGCTGCTGGATTATATTTATTCCAATCACAACAGAAGATCATGACAGACCTGCCGAAGATTAAACCAGGTTTAAAAATTAACAGGTATCTGATAATTGCAGCAGTTCTGCTTTTCACCGGCAGCCAGACTGCAGCCGAAGTTGTCCGCCTGCAGTTGCAATGGTACCCGCAAGCCCAGTTCGCCGGTTACATCATGGCTGTTGAGAAAGGAATATACCGGGAGAAGGGGCTTACCGTAGAGCTGCTTTTTGCCGAGGGCTCCGGCAGTTCCCTGCAGAAAGTGAGTGAGGGAGACGCTGAATTCTGCACAGCCTGGCTCTCACAGGCATTGACCTTAACCGGCGAAAAAGCTCTGGTCAATATCTGCCAGGTTCTGCAGAAATCTTCCCTGCTGCTGGTGGCTAAAGCCGGCCGGGGCATCTATCAGCCAGAGGACCTTAACGGCAGAAGGATCGGTTTGTGGAGCGGGGATTTCTCCATCCAGCCTGCCGCCTTCTTTCGTAAATTCAACTTGAATTATGAACATATCGAGCAGTCCTATAATATTTATGGGTTCCTGGATGATGCGTGGGATGTTGCCTCCGTCATGTATTATAACGAGTACTACAGGATTATTCAATCCGGAATTGATGAGAACGAGCTGGTCCATTTCTTTTTTGCAGATTATGACCTGAATTTCCCAGAAGACGGTATCTACTGCCGTCTTGATTATTTGCAGAATAACACTCAAACCTGCCGCGATTTCGTGGCTGCCTCACTTGAAGGCTGGCAGTATGCCGAGCTGCATCCGGAGGAAACCGTAGATGTGATAATTCAATATGCTGCAGAATATCATCTGCAGACTAATTATAATCACCAGCAATGGATGCTGAAGCGAATCCTGGAATCGGTCCGCTTTGGAACCGGGGTTGAAGCCGCAGGTCTGGGCAGGCTGAAGGAAGAAGATTACTACAGGGTGGCCCGGGAATTGCAGTTGCAGGGCCTGCTGCCGGAGTATCCAGCTTTCCGCGAGTTTTATCAGGATACCATCAATGTCGATTAAACATATTAATATTCCTATATTGCTCAAGATGATCCTCCTGATCGGGTTACCCCTGATCCTGGTGTATGGTCTGATTCTCGGCCTCAATTATATGTCCGGGAAACAGGCTGCTGTATCACAAATGAAAAGCTATCTGGCTGAACTTACGGCCCATCAGGCAGCCCGGCTGGACAGTAAATTCCTGCAGATCTCCACCGGTCCCCGGGATCTCGCCCGGATCCTGCCATTATTGCCCATTAATAATCCTGAAGATATTTACCAGTTACTGGAACATTATCTGACCAAGAAACCCGATATCTACGGGATGTCTATCTCCTTTGCCCCTTATCAGTCTGCAACCGGGTTGGAGCTGTTCGCACCCTATGTCTACCGGGAAGAGGGTGATTTCCAACGTCTGAACCTGAAAGACAGCTATGACTATCAACACCAGGATTTCTATCAGATCCCAGCTCTGCTATCCCGGCCCTACTGGACTGAGCCTTATTTCGATGCAGGGGTAGGGAATGCGCTGATGATAACATATTCGGTACCCGTTTTTCGGGATGACTCGCTACTGGGGATTATCACGGCTGATGTTCGGATCGATGAGTTACAGGAGGAGATGAGAAAACTGAAGATCCTGGCCGGATATACCTTTCTGATCAGCCGTCACGGTACTTATATTTATCATCCGCTGGCGGAAGATATCATGCGGGAAACCATCTTCAGCAAAGCAGAAAGGTATGATTTTAACGAAATGCGCACCTTTGGCCGCGAAATGATTGCCGGTAAAAGTGGTGTTAAACCTTTCAACGACCCCATCTCCGGAGGCAGGCGCTGGCTGGTATATTCCCCCCTGGAATCTACCGGCTGGTCTTTCGCTGCCATTGTTCCCGAAGAAGAGATCCTGGTCAGCGTCAACCGGGTGATGATGCACCAGGCTTTAATAATGATCCTGGGCTTAATGGTGATCCTGCTCATAGTATCCTGGGTTTCCTACGGGATCACCAATCCCATTCGGAAGCTGGCAGGGATGTCGCGACAACTGGCAGCCGGAAATCTGGAAGTGCAACTGGAATCAATCAAAGGCCGCGATGAAATTCAGGAATTTGCCCAGGCCTTCAATAAAATGGTGGTCGATCTCAAACATTATATCACTGATCTCACCAGTGCAACCAGAGCTAAAGAAGCAGTGGAAAGCGAATTGCGCATCGCCAGACAGATCCAGGAATCCCTGCTTCCCCGGGTCTTTCCGCCTTTCCCGGACCGGGTGGAATTCGAGCTTTATGCCAGAATCATCCCTGCCCGGGAAGTAGCAGGGGATTTCTACGATTTCTTTTTTCTAGATCGGGATAACCTTGCTCTGGTGATTGCCGATGTTTCAGGCAAAGGTATTTCTGCCGGACTGTTCATGGCAGTAACCCGAACTCTGATCAAGACTGTTTTTCAGGAAGGAGTATCACCGGCTATGGCTCTTACACGGGCTAATCAGATACTGTGCCTGGAAAATGATGCCTGCATGTTCACAACCCTTTTTCTTGGATTATACAACGTTCAAAACGGCGAAATGATTTACGCCAATGCCGGCCATAATCCCCCGGTTGTTTTAACCGGCACAGGCCAATATCAGCTCCTGGATAAAATGTCTGGGATCGCTCTCGGTATTGCCGATGATTTTCTATATCAGGAAACCAGAGTTAAACTGGGATATTCGGATATGATAATTCTCTATACCGATGGCGTGGTTGAAGCTACCTCCCCGCAGCAGGAATTATACGGGGAAGATAGACTTCTGAGGATTCTGATCCAGGGGAAGGATAATAAACCCAGACAGATCATCGAATCTCTGGAAGCAGAAGTGCAGGCCTTCCAGCAGGGAAACCAGTTTGATGATATTACCATCATGATATTACGACGGCTGAATCAATAAACAACAAGGTATATAAAGGATGTTACTTAACCTGCTCCATCATGTCGCGCTGCTTATGATCATAGCATACATTTTTACCAGAACGAAGATTTACTACGATATCATCGAAAAAAAATTCACCTGCAGCAAGAAATTTTTTCTGATCATCGTTTTCGGTCTGCTTTCGATCTATGGCACCATGAACGGCGTCAGGGTAGGAGATGCTGTTGCCAATATCCGTGATCTGGGGCCTGTTATAGCGGGATTTCTGGCCGGGCCGGTTGTAGGTATGGGAGCTGGTCTGATCGGAGCCAGCCATCGGTTTTACCTGGGCGGCAGTACTGCCCTGCCCTGTGCACTGGCTACCTTCCTGGCCGGATTGCTGGCGGGGCTGGTCTATCTGCTCCGGAAGGGCAGGTTCATAGGATTCTGGGGTGCTGTGCTGTTTATCCTCGGATTCGAGATCTTTCATTGCCTGCTGGTAATTATAATCCTGGGTACAGCCCCCGAGATCATCAGCATCGTCCGCTCGGTAATTCTGCCGATGGCTCTGTCCAATTCCCTGGGTATGGCCATGTTCATATTCCTCTCACAAAATTTGATCCGGGAAAGAAAAAACGAGCAGCAGAAAGAGAAAATTGAAAGTGAATTGCAGGTAGCCCACGATATCCAGATGGGAATAATTCCTAAGATGTTTCCTCCCTTTCCCCAGAGGAAAGAATTTGATATCTTCGCCTGGATTAAACCAGCCAAGCAGGTAGGAGGAGATTTCTATGATTTTTTCTTTCTCAATGAAGAACTTCTCTGCCTGGTGATTGCCGATGTCTCCGGCAAAGGGGTTCCGGCAGCACTGTTCATGGCTGTAACCAAAACCCTCATTAAATCCCGGGCAGCCGTGAACAATGATCCAGCCTCTATCCTGAGTGAAGTCAACCGGGACCTTTGTGAAGAGAATGATTCTGTAATGTTCGTCACCGTATTTCTGGCCATTCTGAATGTGAAGAATGGTGAACTTCTCTACAGTCCGGGAGGCCATAACTTGCCTTATCTGCTGGGAAATAAGGCTGTAAAACAGTTAAGGATGCACGGGGGAATTGCCCTGGGCGTACTGGAGGATGCGGAATTCAGTACCTGCAAAACTAAGCTGTTACCAGGAGATCTGCTCTTCCTTTATACCGATGGAGTTAACGAAGCTATGAATAAGAGTGGGGAGTTATTCGATTACCCACGGCTGGAAAAATTTCTGGGTATGAACCCTGATCTGACTCCCCGGGATTTGATCTTGGCTCTATCCGAATTACTGGTAGAATTTACCGGGACAGCAGAACAATCCGATGATATCACCATGCTTGCCCTGCAATATTTGGGAGAGTGAATTATGTCTGAAGAAATTACCCTCGGCAACTCCTTGCCCGAAATCAGAAATGTAATGCAGCGCCTGGAAGAACTGGCGGAAAAATGGCATCTGGATAACCGTATCCTGTTCGATATCAGCCTGAGCCTGGATGAACTTCTGACCAATATCATATCCTATGGTTATCAGGATGACACCGCTCATCAGATCAGGATCGGAATCGAACTGAAAGCTGATCAGATCATCATCGTTCTGCAGGATGACGGCCGGGAATTCAATCCCCTGTCAGCAAAATCACCGGACTTTCGGACCGGGCTGAATGAAAAACCGATCGGGGGTTTGGGAATTCATCTGGTGCGCAAAATGATGGATGGTGTCGATTATCGGAGAGAAGCTGGACTGAACATATTAACATTGACAAAAAACCTTGATTAATCAATTTCTCAACCCGAAAAGATAATAAATTGAATTGGGAGGAATCATGGAGATAAAGCAGCA
This sequence comes from Candidatus Cloacimonadota bacterium, assembly GCA_016931665.1. Lineage (GTDB taxonomy): Bacteria > Cloacimonadota > Cloacimonadia > Cloacimonadales > TCS61 > JAFGEH01. The sequence continues at coordinate 8,890 of JAFGEH010000079.1, forward strand.
ACAGAAAAAAAATGTTGAAATACTTTCTCTGGTCGGCAGACTGGATGCTAATACCGCAGGTATCCTGGAAAAGAAACTCATTCCCTTGTTCGACAGCTATTCCCGTGATGTGGTGATTGATTTTTCAGAATTGGACTACATCAGCAGCGCCGGGCTCAGAATATTACTTCTTGCTGCCAAAACTGCCAGAAATAAAGAAGGGAGTATTGTCCTCTGCAGTATGCAGGATTTTATCAGGGAAATATTCGAAATAGCTGGATTCATGCCGGTATTCAAAATCACAAATACCCTGGAAGAAGCACTTCAGGAATTGGAAAAATAAAAAGGCGGAATAATCCAGCCTTTCCTGATGAGAAAATTGTACTCTTTTTTTTCCCCGGATAACCGCCATTAACTGCTGGTCTGGTATAGCCATCCCTCCCGATATTTATCTTGAGTATTATTTTCTATCATGTTCAATAAATAGAGGTTACCTTCAAATATTTTTCCTTTTTGTGTCTTAAAGAATAATCCCTGACTATGAAAGCTATCTTCTCCCTTGAATAATTTCAATATCTTTGCATATTCTTCAGGTTTTAACAGCAAATCCTGGATCCGCAGGTTGATGATATCCTGGTAATGATCAAAATCAAACAGATTAATCATCACTGAATTCGCTTCCAGAATGACCGGATCTTCTCCGTAAGATAATCTGAAATTTCCCACCTGAGACAATTTGAAAATCTCCTGCATAATATTATTTCTATGCCTGTGTTGAGTTGCCTGCCATCTGCTGGCGGTTTTATCCCGCATATTCAATAAAGTCCAGATATTACCCTGCCAGTTGAATTCCTGGGCTGTTAATTCCAATTGCAGTAATCCCTTATCCCGATGTTGTATTTCCAGAACAGCAGTTTCCGCCTGCCAGGGATAGGAGAATGTTTCACCCAGATAATCTTCCTTCCTGCCACCCAGGATCTCGATAACGGCCTGATTCACGAATCTCACACATCCGCTGTTATCAAGGATAAGGATCCCTTCTTCAATCTTGTCGGCCATCAGCTGAAAACGAAATTCAAGTTCAGAGTTTTTCTTCTCCATAATTTCCCGGTAAAAGGCAGATCGGATGGATGTCAGCAATTCCCTCTCCTTAAATGGCTTTAAAATATAACGGAAAGGTTCATCGATCTCAGGTCTCCCTTTTAACTGATTAAGGGATAAAGCGCTTAAAAAAATCACTGGGACATGAAAGCTCTTTTCTATCTGGGCAGCTGATGCAAAGCCATCCATCTCTCCCTGCAGGATGATATCCATAATCACCAGATCAGGTTTATGCTCTGCTACCAGCTGCAGGGCTTCAGTTCCGGAAACGGCAATGGCCGGAACAGCGAATTGATTTGCTTCCAGGGTTTGCCGGATATCCTCGGCAATGATTTGTTCATCTTCCACGATTAGAATTTTTTTTCGTTCCATCTCTGCCCGCCTTTGAAATTGTTAATTCTATTTCAGACTGAGGAATCAATTACTATTATGTCAAGAACTGTTATCAGAACCTAAAAAATTTCAGGGGGGATGTATTTTGAATGAATTTAATAACTTCAGAGAAATCTAGGGTTGAGATTCCAGAATCAGAAAGGAGTACGGCTGCAGGTTCAGCTGCAGAAACCCTTCCTGCACGGTGATCCCTGTATCTGTCCATAAATCTTTGTATGTTCCTGCTTTGACTTCTACCGGTAAATCAATCTGCTGGCCTGATTCGCCATTGTTGATCACGATCAGCAGGCCTTCATTTTGGAATTCACGGGTATAAGCGTAGAGCATTCCCACAGTCTTGACAGTACGGAAATTGCCTCTTCTCAAGCAGGAATGTGTTTTGCGCAGGTGGATCAGCTTTTTGTAAAATTCTCTGAGCTGGATCAGGTTGTCATCCTCAGCATAGAGCCAGTTGAAAGGCCGTCGGCAGTCCGGATCATGAGCGCCCGTCATACCGATTTCATCACCGTACCAGATATGGGGAACTCCTGTATAAGTCATTTGAAACAGGACGGCCAACTGCAGGCGGGTTAGGTCTCCCCGGGCGATCTCCAGATAACGGTAAGTATCATGGCTGTCTATTAGGTTCATCATCACCTGAGTTGCCTGCACCGGATAATTCAGCAGTCCGGGCTTGAGTTCCCGGTCGAAGCTGGCAGCATCTCCCCGCCTGAGATTGAAGAATTTAATAACCGGGTCTTTGAAACAAGCATAATTCATCACGGCATCACAATATTTGCCATTGACCCATTCCCGGGCGTTATGCCAGATCTCACCAACGATATAGGCATCGGGCTTGAGGTTTTTAACTTTTTTCCGGAATAGTTCCCAGAACCAGAAGGGAACTTCATTTGGTACATCCAGACGGAAGCCGTCGATATCCATTTCCATCAGCCAGAATTCCGCTGCCTCCAGAATATGGTTGACCACCGGCTGATTGGGTTCTGCCTCTTCGATCCTGTACACGGGATTCTCGAA
>JAFGEH010000080.1 GCA_016931665.1 Candidatus Cloacimonadota bacterium
ATCATCCGTCTTCACGAATCCCCTCTCCAGGGCTGGCTGGCAATCCAGGAATTCTATTTCCAGCCGGGGCTGACGCCCCACACTTAACAGAACCCGTTCGGTGACTATTTCTGTGCCGTCATTTAAAGTCAGGGTAATATTATTATCCTGCTGCCGGTAATTCTCTACAGCCTTGTTCAGATGTATTTTCACACCTTTTTTCCGGAGAGCCAGGGTCAGCCGTTTAGAGATCTCTTCATCTTCCGTAGATAGCAGCCTGGGCAGGAATTCCACGATCTCCACCTGAACTCCGAACTGCCCGAAAATGGACGCAAATTCACAGCCGATAACGCCTCCGCCTACCACAACCAGGTGCTTCGGCAGATCGGATATCTGCAGAATATCTGTGGAAGAAAGGATCTTTTTGCCGTCGATTTTCAGATTCGGCAATTCCTTCGGTTGTGAGCCAGTGGCCAGGATCAGGAAATCGCAACTCACAGGTTGGGAATGAGTATTAATAATATATTTATCATCCTTTCTGGTTATAGTTTCAACTTTGCTTTTGATCACGGGGATCTTCCGTTTCTGGAATATGAATTCCAGTCCGGAAACAAGCTGGTCCACCACCTGATTCTTCCTGGCTTGAACTTTGTTATAATCGAGTTCCGGAGAACCTGCTTTGATCCCGAAATCTTCGCATTCCCGGATCTCGCTGTACAGGTCTGCCACTCTGACCAGGGCTTTGGTGGGAATACAGCCCCAGTTCAGGCAGATTCCTCCCAGGCGTTCCATTTCGAACACCACACATTCAATCCCTTTCTGCGCTAATCGGATGGCTGCTGTGTATCCTCCCGGGCCTCCTCCGACAATGACTGCCTGATAAGGTTTCATACTTTTCTCCTCAGATGACTGTTCAGGATTCCCATAGCTTTACGGTATTTGGCAACCACCCGGCGTGACACATTGATCCCGTTATGTTTGAATTTCTCGGCTATATCCTGATCGCTGATCGGTTCCAGGGGATCTTCGGAATCGATCATTTTCCTGATCTGAGTTTCCACATTCTGGCGGGAAACAGAATTATAATCCTTGTCCTTCCCGGCTCTGCTGGTAAAGAAATCTTTCAGACAGATGATCCCGAAGGGAGTATCGGCATATTTACTGCGCACAACCCGCGAAATGGTGGATTCATTCACCTGCAGTTCCTCGGCGATAACCGAATAGGTCAATGGCTTCAATACACCGCTGTTGCCGTAAAAAAAATCCATCTGATTACGGATAATCGATTTCATGACCCGTTCCAGGGTCCTGCCCCGCAGATAGATGGATTTGATCAGAAACTTGGCGGAATTGATCTTGTTACGCACATACTGAACTGCTTCCCTGTCCTGCTTCACCGATCGCAGAATCTCCCGGTAACGTCCGCTCATCCTGATCTTGGGAAAGGAGAAGTCATTGATGATGATCTCGTAATCATTATCGATCTTTTTCAGGATAACATCGGGGATAATATAATTTTCCAGATTGCTCAGCAGGCGCAGGCCGGGTTTGGGATCCAGGCGGGAAATCTCGTACTTCCACTGATATATTGTTTTCAGGGCGACTCCGAATTTGGAGGCGATCCGTTTGTATCTCTTATGGATCAGATCATCGAAGTTCTCCTTCACCAGCCTGATCAGGTTTTCGGTGTCATCCTGTTCATCCAGCTGAGCAACGAGGCATTCCTGAATGGTCCGGGCGGTGATGCCGGGTGGATCGAAATGAAGGATAATCTGATGTATTTCATCCGCCCGGTCTTCATCGATCTGATATTCTGCAGCCAGGTTGTACAGACTGAAACCCGGGGGGAGGAAGCCGTAATCGTTCACGGAATCGATCAATTCATAGGCTAAATCATATTCGTCATCGGTAAGTAAGACTTGATCCAGCTGCTGAAAGAAGTCCTCCTTGGGGTCTTCCCGCACTCTCAGCACCTGGTCGAAATTCATACGTTCCGTGGATTCCTGCCGGTAGCTCATATCATCGTAGTATTCGTTATAAGAATCCAGAATTTCGCTGAGTTCCTGGGTTTCAGCCAGGGTTTTCTGCAGTTCTTCATCGCTGGTTATATCTGGATCTGCTTCCTCGGGTTTCTCTGCTTTATCTTCACTATATTCTTCAGTTTCTTCTGCTTCTTCGGGTTCATCCTCATCTCTGGCATCGAGCAATTCCAGCAACGGGTTATCGATCATTTCCTGTTTCAGGTGGATTTCCAGTTCCAGCAGCGGCATGGCCAGCATTTCCAGGGACTGCAGCATCTTGGGCTTCAGCAGCAGACTCTGGGTCTGCTTCTGATACATATTCTGCCGAAGTTTGCTCATTTTCAGTTCTCCATCGGATTCAGGAATCTCTCTCCCAGATAGACTTCCCGGGCTTTTTCGTTGTTCACCAGTTCCCGTGAGGTGCCGGAGAGCAGGATTTCTCCGTTGAAGATGATATAAGCTCTGGAAGTTATCTTCAAGGTTTCCAGTACATTATGGTCCGTGATCAGGACTCCGATGTTCTTCTGCTGCAATTTACGGATGATATCCTGAATATCGGCAACTGCCAGGGGGTCCACCCCGGCAAAAGGTTCGTCCATCAGCAGGAAGGAAGGGGAAGTAACCAGGGAGCGGGTTATTTCCAGCTTGCGCCTTTCCCCTCCGGAAAGGGTATAGGCTTTCTGCCGGGCCAGTGAGGTCAGGTTCAGTTCAGCCAGATGTTCTGCCAGTCTTTGTTTACGCTCTTTCCGATTCAAAGGCAAAGTTTCCAGAATAGCCATGATATTCTGTTCGACCGTAAGTTTATGGAAGATTGAGGGTTCCTGAGCCAAATAGCCGATACCCAGCTGCGCCCTTTTGAACATGGGAATCCTGGTCATATCAGTGTCATTGAAGAAAACCCGGCCGGAATTCGCCTTGATCAAACCCAGAATCATATAGAAGGTGGTAGATTTGCCGGCTCCGTTGGGTCCCAGAATCCCCACTATCTCTCCCTGCCGGATGGCTATACTTACTTCATTGACCACCCGCTTCCGGCCATAGATTTTTACCAATTTTTCTGTTCTGATCGTATTCATATTACAATCAGATATTTTTCTGCTGAGAGTAATTTGTCAAGGTATTGTTGGCTTGGAAGTATTACAATTTTCGGTGTGGAATAAAATATGCTTTTCGAGTCGCTTCTTAAGTAGCCGGTTTTCTATCTGTTAACGGATTGCCCTGTCATTAGCTGGCTATCACAGGGCAGGGAATTGAATTATCTGCTGCCGGTTCTGTCCTGCTGGTCATATAAATCAGTCCTGCCGGAATTTATACCTGCCTTTAACGCTGTTTTGCATGATCACGCTGTTTATGCGGCCTTTTTCCAGGTCAACCACCAGTCTCCGGCTCTGGACATCATTGATGGCCAGATCCCGCCTGTTCGATTCCTCCTGCCGGAAATAGGAAAGCACATATCCTTCGGCCAGGCAGGCGGAAACGGCACCTGCCGCAAAGGTGAATTCCATATAATCGGAAGTTACCCAGTTGGTTTTTTCCAGTTCATCCTCGCCTGCGAAATCCAGTCGGCAGGAATCCTGCAGCTCAGCCCGGTGCAGTTTTTCATCCTGAAAGAACACCCTGATCTCCTGAGCCCGGGCATCGGCAAATTCGGAAGTAAAGACTGGTTCTCCCAGATAGATACCCTGACCTTCCTGATGAAAATAGAGCAGAAAATCGCTTTCCACCAGGAAATCCCGGCTGATGGTCCGAACATTGAAATTAGCGGTTACTTTCTGGAATTCCTGGAAGTATTCGATCTTTTCCGCTTCCACGGTAAGGGAATCCCGGCTTAAGACACGCAGCACAGGTGATTTGATCAGGTAGCCATAACCCTGCCCGTGAAAATAATGCATTTCACCGCATTCTCCCGACATGTTCTCCCTCTGGTCATAGACAGTTACCCGATCATAAGCCTCGAACTGCCTTTCTCCCCGGCGATAGTTTACCCGGCTGGCGGAAAAGGTGCGGTAAGTGGAATCGGCATGGTCTTCCCGCACCAGCACATTGCCCTGCAGGGTTATTCTGTCTTCCAGCCGGTAATAATCAACCTCATCG
>JAFGEH010000081.1 GCA_016931665.1 Candidatus Cloacimonadota bacterium
GCCTGGCCTTTGACCATTAACACCGGTTCTTTTCCAGACAGCAGCAGTTATATTCCACTCACAGGAAGCACCTACAATGATATCAGAGTCACAGGTGGAAACAGCACCCGGACAGGGGTCTGGCCTAATTTTGCCATTCTGGACTATGTGGTCACAGAATCACCCTCCATCGGAGATGTCGGGGGATTGACCATCTCAGCTGGCGATACTCTTAGATTCCGTTTAAATAAAAATATCAATGTCTATGGCAGGCTGAACGCCCTGGGAACCGCTTTTGAACCGATTATCTTCACTGCTGATACCGATGTATCCTATTGGGCTTACATCCGGTTCCAATCAGATTCAGACGGGATCATGCAGTACTGTTATTTGGACAAGGCTAGTTATGCCATCTACCCGAACGGCTGCGATACCCTCATCATCGATAACTGCCATCTATTCAATAACAACTATGGACTTCATGCCACTTCCTGCAATCCGATAATGACCAATAATGATATCTGGGAAAATGGCACAGGTTTATATTTCAATAACAGTACATCTCCCCAGCTGGCAGAAAATAATCATCTTTATAACAACAACCTGGCTATACATTTTAACAACTGTAGCTCTCCCGGCCTTGCTGTGAATCAGCCAATCACAGGAAATAACTATGGTATTTACTTTCAAAACAGCACTTCCCCATATATCTCTGCCGGGAACTCCTTTACCGATAATAATAATTGCGGAATTCGTTATGAAAACTGCACTGGACTGGGAACCATCGACAACTTGACCCTGACCGGCAATCAGGATTACGGAGCCTTCCTAATCGAGAATTCCGGGCCTTTCACCTTGGGTCCTGACAATAACATTAACGGGAATGCCTGGCCGCTGACTATCAACACCGGTTCTTTTCCGGACGGTAGCAGTTATATTCCCACCTCCGGAAACACTCGCAATGATATCAGGGTTACAGACGGTAATAGTGACAAAATAGGCACCTGGCCCAATTTCGCTTCTCTGGATTATGTGGTTACGGAATCACCTGGTATCTCAGCTTCTGGTAAGTTGACAATAGCAGCTGGCAATACGATCAAATTTTATTTAAATAAAAATATCAGTGTCTATGGAAGACTGGATGCTTCAGGCACCTCTTCTGAGCCAATTATCTTCACAGCCGACAATGATGTTTCCTACTGGGCGTATATCAGGTTCTTGTCGGAATCAGATGGTTTTCTTCAACACTGTCATCTGGATAAAGGAAGCTATACTATCTATCCTGCTTCCTGTGATACACTGATCATAGATAACTGCCTGCTCTCAGATGGTACTTATGGCATGTATATAACATCATGTAATCCCATCATCACCAATACAGATTGTATCAATAATGATTACGGCATTTACTGCAACAATTCTTCTCCAGTCATACATTCCTGCAGCCTTATGGATAATTCAAATCGTGGACTCTATCTGAATGGAAGCTGTGTACCGGATCTGGGGAACATTCCATCTGAGGGCAACACTATCTATGGAAACGGCAATTATGATATCTATAACGGCACTGAAAATATATCTGCTTTATATACCTACTGGGGCACCGAGAATATTTTCCAGATTGGGAACCTGATCTATGATCATACAGATGACGAAGATCTGGGGACAGTAACCTATATCCCCTGGTCGGATTCGGCGCATACCTGGGGTTTGCTGCAGGGAACCTCTCCCGCCAGTCTGCAGATCACAGAAACCGCTGGAGAAGTTGAATTGAGCTGGGATCCTTCTCCCGATGCGTTTTACTATCAGGTTTATATTGCATCAGAGCCCTTTCTGGCAACTGAGCTATGGCAACTTCAAGCTACCGGTATTTTTGGCACCACCTGGAGCGAGTTCCCTGATGAGGACAGGAAGTTTTATTTCCTGCTGGGGATTAAACAGGAATAGTATTCTATCTTCTGTTACGGTATTTTAAGACAATATCCCAGAACCTGCTGATGCGGATTGGACTATCTGCAAAATAGAACAGGTGTGAATCCAGTTTTGAATCTCCCGCCCCGAAACCTTTTACGGAGTCTCGCGCAATCTGGGCAATTTCTTCGGCCAGTTCCTGCTCCAGAGGTTTAGGATTCTTGACCGGCAGTATCCCGATAACCTGCATGTGATGTGGAATCAGATAATCTATGTGCCAATGTTGTTTCTTCTGCAGCCTTTGATGCCGTTTGATCCTCTTCTCAAGCCCATTCAGAGCTGAACCGGCATAAATATAATAACCCTCAGGAAATCTGATCTTCCCCATTTTACCTATCGCGATCTCCTGATCTGTGAAATTTTTCAGGACCAGCAGGTAAGATCCCCTATCCAGTTCCTGAACTGTTTGAACCGGTAACTCGACAGGAACTTCCCGAGTCTGTTGAAGATCAACAGTTACAGGATCCCGGAATTTCAGACTGAACGCTTTCAGGAAAATGGAAGGAGACTTGAGCAAGGTCCGGCAATAAACAGGATCGGTATGGCAGTTTGGCCTGAAACGTTCAGCGGTTTCATGACAGATCAGAAAAACATTATACACTCGATAACCCTGCAGAGCCAGTTGCTCCAACCCGGATAAATGCCTGCTTCCTCTGGCAGTGGGTGCATCCGGAAACATGGCAATTCCGTCATGACAGAGAGTACATGATTTCACTTCAATTATGGTTCTGGTTTTATCCAGATTGGTCAAAAGGAAATCATAGCGGGAAGAGCCCAGTCTGATTTCACTGCTTACTTTCAGGTTCGATCCGAACTCTGTCAGGCAACCTTCTGTAAGCAATTTGTAGAAAATGCGGTTAATTTTTACTGTATCAAGGAAAACATAGTGCCCCTGATATTCACTCCCGATCACCTGATATTTGAATTTGGGAAGTTGTCTCCGGGTCAGATAGAATTTCTGCCCTGGGATCATGAACTCGGAAAGACGCCCGGTATTGGGGATATAAGCTTGCACCGGCTTACCATGCAGCTTCAGCTCCATAACGAAGCGATTGGGCC
>JAFGEH010000082.1 GCA_016931665.1 Candidatus Cloacimonadota bacterium
ATTAGTCAAACTGGCTCAATTAACCGGTTTGCCGGTGGTCTTTGTAGCAGCCGATATTCAACGGGAAAAAGTCTTCAATTCCTGGGACAGATTCCGCCTGCCCCTGCCTTTTGCACGGGTTAGTGTTACGCTTAGTGAACCGATAATTATTCCACCTGATGCTGAGGTTGACCAGGAAGTTGAAAAACTGCAGATTATTTTTAATAAGTTAACAGAACAGAATAAAATTAAGTGAGGTTGAAATGAAATTATCGCATAGAGCGGAAACCGTCCAGGCTTCTCCCATCCGCAAACTTAAACCCTTTGCCGATGCTGCTCTGGCCCGGGGGATCAGGATCTACCAGTTGAATATCGGGCAACCAGATATCGAAACCCCGCGGGAGATGCTGGATGTTTATGCCAATTTCCAGGAAAAGGTGCTGGCCTACGGGCCGTCACAGGGACTGGATGAATATCGAACGCACCTGGTGCGATATTATGCCAGGCACAATATCAGCATCAACCGCGACGATATCGTGGTCACCACCGCCGGGTCGGAAGCCATTGTCTTTGCGATGCTGGTAACCTGTAATCCCGGTGATGAGATTATCATTCCGGAACCTTTTTATACCAACTATAACGGTTTCGCCACCATGACCGGAGTGAAGATCGTACCGCTTACCACCTATGCCGAGAATGGATTCAAACTGCCTGCCGATGATAAAATTTCCGCCCTTATTACTGAGCGGACCCGGGCTATCTTGCTCTGCAATCCCGGGAATCCCACCGGAGCGGTATATCATCGTTCTGATCTGGAACGGATGGCAGCCCTGGCCCGTCAGCATGATCTTTATATAATAACCGATGAGGTTTATCGGGAATTCATTTACGACGGCCTCACTCACACCAGCATCCTGCATCTGCCAGACCTGGCTGACAGGGCAATAATGGTAGACAGCATTTCCAAGCGTTACAGTGCCTGCGGAGCTCGTATCGGCTGCCTGATCTCCCGCAATCCCGCACTTATCGCTACGGTTATAAAATTCGCACAAGCCCGGCTCTGCCCGCCGACCCTTGACCAGCTGGCAGCCAAAGCTGCCATCGATATTGAAGGGAAATACTTCGACAGGATACTGCAGGAGTACGACAAAAGAAGAAACATCGTATACGAGGAGCTGCAGAAAATCGATGATATTATTTGCGTTAAACCGGAAGGCGCTTTCTATATCATAGCCAAACTGCCGATCGAAGATGCCGATGATTTCGCCGTCTGGCTGCTTTCCAACTTCTCCAGAGACAATGAAACAGTGATGGTCGCCCCTGCTCAGGGGTTTTATGCTACTCCCGGACTGGGAAAGAATGAGATAAGATTGGCTTATGTCCTGAATGAACAATCTTTAAGAAAGGCAATGAAGCTCTTCCGGGAAGGACTAGCTGAATATCTGAACCAGAAATAGATACTTACGTAAAGATCAGGGCAATTTCCCGTGCTGCACTTTCCGGGCTATCGGAGGCATGGACGGCATTTTCGCCTTTAGACTGGCCATAAAGTGAGCGTATCGTTCCCAGGGCGGCTTTAGCAGAATCCGTATTCCCCACCAGTTCCCGTAACTTGACAACCGCCTCTTCCCGCTTCAAAATAGCTCCGACGATCCTGCCGGACATCATGAATCTCTTAAGCTCAGGGTAAAAATCCTTGCCGACATGTTCAGCATAGAAACGATCGGCCAGATCCCCGTTCATTCTGAACAATTTCAGCTCTTCAATAGTGAAACCATTACTTTCCACCATGCTGAGTATTGCCCCGATCTTGTTCCTGGCTGTAGCATTGGGTTTAATCAGTAAAAGCGTCTTCTCTTCCATCATCATCTCCATTTATTTTTTTCATTATCTGCAGGCTGGAGCAGAAAATTCGGTCCTGATTCTTTCTGCAAGAAAAATGATTTTCAATGTTCAAAATTATTTATCTTACAGATCCTGCAGAATGCCCAGATTATGATTTATAAAAATGATTTCTTTACCCGAATTTGCTATTTCATAAATGAATATTTCACACCATAAAAAACTTGACGCGAGCTGGTTGTAAATGGAAGTTGTTTGTCAACTATCTAAAATTTGAGGAGGATATAGAATATGGCAGAAAAAAAGGCGATAACATCGTTTATGCAGGAAGGTAGAACTTTCCCCCCACCGGATAGAATCCGGAAAAAAGCTTACATTTCTTCTCTCGAACAATATGAGAAGATGTGGGAAAAATCGATCAAGGACCCCGATGGCTTCTGGCTGGAACAGGCCGAAACCCTGCACTGGTTCAAGAAACCCACCAAAGGCCTCAATTTCAGATGGGATACCCGCAACAGAGAGGTTTGGCATACCTGGTATGAAGATGGCGAAATGAATGTTAGTTATAATTGCCTGGATCGTCATCTCGGTACACCGGTGGAGCATAAAACAGCCATTCTCTGGCAGGGAGAAGCAGAAGATGCTGTTAAAAAGTATACTTACAGAGAACTGCACACAGAAGTCTGTAAATGCGCTAATGTCCTGAAATCGAAAGGAATCAGGAAAGGCGACAGGATTGCCATCTATATGCCCATGGTACCCGAACTGGCAATCACGATGCTGGCCTGCACCAGGATCGGCGCTATTCATTCCATCATCTTCGGCGGTTTCAGCGCTGATGCCATCAAAGGCAGAGTGAACGATTCCGATTGTAAAATGCTGATCACAGCCAATATTTCCAACCGGGCCGGAAAGCATATCAAATTAAAGGATATTGTCGACGAAGCCCTGCAGGATACACCAACTATCGAGAGCGTAATCGTGGTGAAAGTCAACAATGAGCCATGCCACATGGAAGCAGGCCGTGATTTCTGGTATCATGATGAAATGGCGAAGGCAGATGCTGTATGCGAAGCAGAACACTTACATGCTGAAGACGAACTTTTCATTCTTTACACATCCGGTTCCACCGGCAAGCCGAAAGGTGTAGTACATACCACCGGCGGTTATCTGATGCATACCACCCTCACTCATAAATTCATTTTCGATGTACATGACGATGATGTTTACTGGTGTACCGCCGATATCGGCTGGGTTACGGGGCACAGTTATATTATTTACGGTCCTCTGGCCAATGGCGCTACTTCCGTGATGTTCGAAGGTGTACCCACCTACCCCGATGCCGGGCGCTTCTGGCATATAGTCGATAAATTCGGCATAACAGTCTTCTACACAGCACCTACTGCCATCAGAGCCCTGATGCGGCTGGGTAATGAATGGGTGGAAAAATACAAACTGGATTCCCTGCGGGTCCTGGGTACCGTTGGCGAACCCATCAATCCGGAAGCCTGGATGTGGTATTATGAGAAGGTGGGCCGCAATAACTGCCCGATCGTTGATACCTGGTGGCAGACCGAAACCGGCGGCATACTGATCACACCGCTGCCCGGTGCTCATACTTTAAAGCCTGGTTCAGCTTCCAGACCTTTCTTCGGTGTAGATCCGGTTATCCTGAGAGATGACGGTTCCGAATGCGACATCAACGAAGGAGGCAAACTCTGCATCAGAACACCCTGGCCGGGAATGATGAGAACCATGTGGGGAGATCATGAAAGATTCATCGACATCTACTTCACGATGTATGATAATATCTATTTTGCCGGTGATGGCTGCCGCAAGGATAATGACGGCGATTACTGGCTGATGGGCCGGATCGATGATGTAGTGAATGTTTCCGGTCACAGAATTGGCACGGCGGAAGTTGAAAGCGCTCTGGTAAGCCATGAAGCCGTGGCCGAAGCCGCCGTTACCCCCATCCCCCATGAAATCAAGGGACAGGGACTCTACGCTTATGTTACCCTGGTCGGACACATTGAACCTACTGATGAACTGAAAAAAGAACTTATTATGCATGTCCGCAAAGAAATCGGGCCGATTGCAGCCCCGGAAGCCATTCAATGGGCTCCAGCCCTGCCTAAGACCCGTTCCGGTAAGATCATGCGCCGTATCCTGCGCAAGATCGCCGAGAAAGATACGGCAAATCTCGGTGATATCACCACCCTGGCCGACCCCAGCGTGGTGGAACACTTGATCGAAGATCGTAAGTTAATTGATTGACCAATAATAAATCAAGCCGGAGCTTAATCCTAAGTTCCGGCTTTTTTAATTAAGGAGACAATATGGCTGAAAAAAAGGTTATGAATCGTAATTTTGTAGTTATCGGCGCCATCCTGATCCAGCTCTGCCTGGGAGCGATCTATGCCTGGTCGGCCTTTACCGGCAAATTGACGGCAGCGGATGGCGAGTTTCAGCTGACTAAAACCCAGACTCAGATTGTATTTTCCCTCGGGCTGGCCTCTTTCGCTGTGGTTATGGCCCTGATCGCAGGTAAATGGCAGGCCAAAGTCGGACCCAGAATAGTAGCGATTACCGGCGGTGTGGTGATGGGACTGGGGTATATCATTGGCGGTCTCTCTGGTTCAAGCTTCTGGGGAATCCTGATTGGAGTGGGTCTGCTGGGTGGCTCCGGGATCGGACTGGGATACGTCTGCCCCATCGCCACCTGCGTGAAATGGTTCCCTGATAAGAAAGGTATGATCACTGGACTGGCTGTGGCCGGTTTCGGTTTTGGCGCCCTGATCTGGATCAAACTGACCAGCGGTTTCGTCTTTGGACCAGTTGACCTGACACCCGGCTGGAACGGACTTTACGGCGCCGGCTGGACAGTGAGTAATGTATTCATTCTGTATGGCATCCTGTTTGCTGTTCTGGTGGGACTTGGTTCGATCGTTATGGTCAATCCGCCGGAAGGATGGAAACCAAAAGCCTGGACTCTTCCAACAGGAGCAGCTGCCAGCAGTTCGGGTCAGAAAGCTTTCACAGTAAGCCAGATGATCCGCACACCGCAGTACTGGAGCCTCTTCACCACCTTCATGGTGGGTGCTACTTCCGGACTGATGGTGATCGGTGTGATCGGGCTCTTCGGGAAAGATGCCCTGATGGAACGGGGCGGTTTCGATCCCGCTAATGCCGTTATCATAGCCGGCACAGCTATGGGTTTGTTTTACGCTTTAATGAACGGACTGGGCAGGATCATCTGGGGTTCCCTTTCCGATAAACTGGGCCGGAAAAACTCCATCGTTCTCATGTGCCTGCTCCAGGGTATAATGATGATAGCCTTTTACTTCATTGGTTACCTGGAATGGGGTCTTTATCTCGGTGCCGCTATCATCGGCTTCAATTTCGG
>JAFGEH010000083.1 GCA_016931665.1 Candidatus Cloacimonadota bacterium
GAAGCTGCCCAACTGGTTAAATCCAGGGAAGAGGAACTTAAAATCTCAGCTGAAGAGATAAGAAACCTTAAGAAAAAAGCCAGATTAGAAGCACAGACAGAATCCGATAAAATAGTGAAACAAGCCAGAGATCACGAGAGAAAGATCATTCAGGATACTGAAAAACAGCTCAGGCATGAAGAAGAAGAGGCTATCAGGGCTGTTAAGGAAGAACTGGCAACTATGGTAGCTTCCCTCTCTGAAAAATTTCTTAGTTCAAAACTCAATAAGGGCAATGATCAGAAATTGATAGAAGAATTGTTACATAATAGAGGAGAAGAGTGAAGGAAATTCTGCTGGCCAGAAGATATGTAAAAGCTTTTTTGGGTAATGTCAGACCCCAGGATTATGAGAAATTGCATAATGATATAAACCTTCTGCAGAATTTTCTTAATAACAATTCTGATACCATCAAGCTCCTTGACTCAATGCTGTATCCTTTAACTTTCAGACAGAAATTTGTCCGCGAGATATCGAAAATTCTGGAACTGGCAAGTCTTTGGGAAAACCTGTTTCAAATACTCATAAACAGGCATAAATTCGGGTTGATAGATGAAATTCTGGATGAAATGGAAAAAGCGCTGTTTAGAATTCAGAATATGATAAAGGTTACCCTGAAAACAGCCAGAGAACACACTCCAGAGACGATCGAGAATATCAGAAATATGATAGAAAACAGGTTAAATTGTAAAGTGATATTCAGGCAGGTACTGGACCCGGAAGTGGTGGGTGGATTTGTTGCCGAAACAGAATCAATGCTAATTGACGGTTCAGTTAGAAGCATTCTTTTAGAATTTGTTAACTTCTGTAAAATAAAAGAGTAATAAACATATATGAGGCAAATATGAAAATACAGCCAGATGAAATCAGTTCAATCCTGAAAGCAAAGATTAACGATTTCAATTTTGATATTGATATCCAGGAAACCGGTAAGGTTGTTCAGGTAGGGGATGGGATTGCCCGAGTTTATGGATTGAATAATGTTATGGCCGGTGAAATGATCACTTTTCCGGGTGATGTTATGGGAATGGCCCTTAACCTGGAAGAGGATAATGTGGGCTGCATTATCTTCGGAGAAACTCGCAAGATAAAAGAAGGGGACACTGCCCGTAGAACCAGTAAGATCCTCCAGGTTCCCGTGGGAGAGGAATTGCTGGGCAGGGTTGTTAACGCTCTGGGTAAACCCATTGATGGCAAGGGGCAGATTAAGACCAGTCAGAGTATGCCTGTTGAAAGGAAAGCCCTTGGCGTTATTCAAAGGCAGCCGGTAAAAGAACCACTGCAGACCGGATTGAAATCGATTGATTCCATGATACCCATCGGCAGAGGGCAGAGGGAATTGATTATTGGAGACAGGCAAACTGGCAAAACAGCCATCACCATAGATACAATAATTAACCAGAAAGATACAGATGTAATCTGCATATATGTGGCAATCGGACAAAAAAAATCCAGTGTTGCCAAGATGGTTAACGTCCTGCAGCAGCACGGAGCCATGAAATATACTATCGTGGTTGTCGCCTCCGCTGCTGAATCTGCCTCCCTGCAATATCTGGCCCCTTATTCGGGATGTACAATGGGGGAATATTTCCGCGATAACGGCAAACACGCCCTGATAATCTACGACGATCTCTCTAAACATGCAGTGGCTTATCGTGAGATATCTCTGCTTCTCAGAAGACCACCAGGCAGAGAAGCATATCCGGGAGACGTGTTCTACCTTCATTCCCGGCTGCTGGAAAGGGCTTCCAAACTGAATGATGATCTGGGGGGGGGCTCTCTGACGGCATTACCGGTTATCGAAACTCAGGCTGACGATATTACCGCTTATATTCCCACCAATGTTATATCTATTACCGACGGTCAGATATACCTGGGATCCAGGCTGTTTTACTCAGGTGTAAGGCCTGCTATTAATGCTGGACTATCCGTCTCCCGGGTGGGAGGAAACGCACAGGTCAAAGCAATGCGTCAGGTTACCGGACAGCTGAGACTGGATCTGGCTCAATACGCTGAGCTGGAAGCTTTTTCCAAATTCGGTTCAGACCTGGATAAGGCAACTCAGAATCAGTTGCGGCGAGGTCAGAGATTGATAGAAATACTCAAACAGAACCTGTATTCACCTTTGCCTGTAGCTAAACAGATCATGATAATTTTCATGGCAAACGAAGGATTCCTGGATGAAATAGAGATCAGTAATATTAAAAAGGTTGAAGAAGAGCTATATTCAACTCTTGATCTCGAGTACAAGGAGTTGATGCAGAAATTGCCTGCTTCAACTCTGACTGATGAGTTAAAGAATACGATGAAAGAGATCTGCAACCGGGTTCTGGAGAAATTCTAACGGTAATAACATGGAAAATATAAGAGACATAAAAATCCGCATAGACAGTATTAAAAGCACAAGACAAATCACCAAAGCCATGAAAATGGTGGCGGCAGCAAACCTGAGGAAAGCCCAGAATAAGATACTGAAAGCACGTCCCTATGCGGATTATATTGAATTAATGTTAAAAGTAATACGCTTTAAGAATAAAGAATCTCGCCACCCGTTAATATCAGAACCGGAAATAAAAGGTAAAACTGCCTTTGTGGTGGTTACTTCCGACCGTGGATTATGTGGCTCTTTTAATTATAACATCATCCGCCAGGCGATGGAATACATCAGCCAGAATCCCCAGGCCGATATAATCTGCATCGGCCGGAAGGGATTTGATTATCTAAAGAAAAGAACAGACCGAATAATCAAATCTCATCGCGATCTTTTTAATCAAATGGATTTCTCTGTTTCCGTGGAAGTTGCCAGCTTTCTTCTGGATTTGTATCTTTTGGAAAATTATTCGCAGATAAATGTTATTTACAACGAGTACAAATCGGTCATTCAACAGAGGGTTGTATTAAAACAGCTGCTGCCGATCCAGCCACCGGAAGATGATACTATTCACCCTTTGGATTTTATTTATGAACCCGATCAGGACACACTAATAGAGGAATTGGGCAGAAAGTACATCGATGTTGAGATATGGCGGGTAATGCTGGAATCTTCCGCTGCTGAACAGGGAGCAAGAATGACGGCTATGGATTCAGCAACTGATAATGCCTCCGAATTGATCGGCCAGTTAACACTCAAATTCAACAGAGCGCGCCAGGCCAGTATAACTACAGAAATCATCGAAATAGCCTCAGGCGCCGAAGCGATTAAAAGCTAGGAAATATTAAAAGAGGATAGAAAATGTCAGAAGGGAAAGTAATTCAGATTATAGGACCGGCGGTAGATGTTGAATTTCCGGAAGGCCAACTGCCAGCTATTCATAATGCCTTGAAAATAAAAAGAGATGATGGCGCCTATCTGGTTTTAGAAGTTCAGATGCATCTGGGTGAGAATAAGGTGAGAACGGTTGCCATGGACTCTACAGATGGGCTGGTGAGAAATGAAATAGTAATCGATACCGGAGAACCCATATCTGTTCCGGTGGGAGAAAAAGTACTGGGCAGGATGATTAATGTAATTGGAGAACCTATTGATAATAAAGGCCCTCTCAAAGTAGAAGAAAGATATCCTATTCACAGAAACTCACCGGTTTTTGAGAATCTGTCCACAGAAGAAGAAATTCTGGAAACAGGTATAAAGGTTGTGGATCTGATAGAGCCATATCCCAAGGGTGGAAAAATCGGGCTTTTCGGCGGGGCTGGAGTCGGTAAAACTGTTCTGATTCAGGAACTTATCAGAAATATTGCCATAGAACACGGCGGGTATTCAGTTTTCTCTGGAGTTGGAGAAAGAACCCGGGAAGGGAATGATTTATATCTGGAAATGACCAGTTCCGGTGTCATTGATAAGACAACCCTGGTTTTTGGTCAGATGAACGAACCTCCGGGAGCCAGACTACGGGTAGGATTAACCGGACTGACCATTGCTGAATATTTCAGAGATGTATCTAAAAAAGATGTTCTTCTATTTATAGATAACATATTCCGCTTTACACAAGCCGGTTCAGAAGTATCTGCCCTGCTCGGCAGGATGCCTTCTGCTGTGGGTTATCAACCTACACTGGCCACTGAAATGGGAGAACTGCAGGAACGCATAACCTCAACAAAAGACGGTTCAATAACTTCGGTACAAGCCATTTATGTGCCGGCGGACGATCTTACCGATCCCGCCCCAGCCACCACCTTTTCTCACCTTGATGCTACTACCGTGCTGGATCGCAGAATTGTAGAACTTGGAATATATCCAGCTGTGAATCCTCTGGATTCTATCAGCAGGATTCTTGATCCAAGAATTATTGGCGAAGATCACTATTTTGTGGCTCGGGAATCTCAAAGGATAATCCAGAAGTACAAGGACCTACAGGATATTATTGCCATCCTGGGGATGGATGAACTTTCCGAAGAAGATAAATTGACCGTGAACAGAGCTAGAAAACTGGAAAGATTCTTTTCTCAACCATTCTTTGTTACAGAGGAATTTATTAATACTCCCGGAGTATATGTCCCATTGAAAGACACTATAGAAGGATTTAAAACAATAATCACCGGCGATTGTGATGACTGGCCAGAACAATCTTTCCTGTATGTGGGAACTATTGAGGATGCAGAAAAGAAAGCCAAAAAGCTGATGATGAAATGAGCAAGATATCGGTATTAATTCTACAGCCTTTCACCACCAAAATAAGCGGTGACTTCGATCATGTAATAATTCCGGGAGTGGAAGGAGATTTTGGAGTTTATGCTGAGCACACCCCGTTTATAACAAAAATCAGACCCGGGATATTACAACTCTTCAATGAGGGTTCTGTCCAGAAATATGCTATCCATGACGGATTTGTAACCGTAGATGCCAACCTGATAAGAATTCTTTGCGAAACAATAGAAGGGATGGACGAAATAGACCTTTCCAGGGCAGAAGCAGCCAGACAGCGAGCTGAAAAAAGAATGAAAGAAACTGCAGAAGCAGATATCGATTTCCGCAGGGCAGAGGTCGCTTTGAAAAAAGCACTGGTCAGAATCGATCTTAAAAAAAACGAGTCCTTATAAAATCCTTGATTACGGGGAGAAATTTATATCAAAAGATTATATCCCGGATTATTTTTAATTCCGCTCCTGTTATTTTCTTGTACTAGCCCAAAAACAGACGATTCAGTTACACTATACTCAATCAGTGATTCTACTGACCTTCCGAATGAATTATTTACTACAGGCAAGAAAACTGAACTAGTAGAAAAAGTCAGCATTAATAAATATTTTCAACTTCCTGAATATACGCGGGGGCTGTATCTCACAGGCTATACTGTGGCATCTTCTGGTTTTTACCCGATATTGGACAGTCTGGTCGCAGCCGGACTGAACACAGTGATTTTTGATCTGAAGAACATGAAGGGTGACGTTTTCTTTTCAGGGGTCCAAAAAGACTCTCTGCTCAACGCTAAACACAAACCCATATTCAGCATTGAATCGGTGATTAAAGAACTGCACGCACGTAATTTGAAAGCCGTAGCCCGGATGGTGATGTTTCATGACACCTATCTGGCTGAGAAAATGGAAGAAGCAAGACCGGAGAGCAGAACAAGCGGTAAAGCCTGGACAGAAAATAAGCGCAGGGGTCCAGCCTGGCTTGATCCGTCGGATATATTTGTCCAGAGAAATTTGCTGGATCTGATCAAGATTGCCTGCTCCTCTGGGATTGATGAGCTGCAGTTGGATTATATACGTTTTCCCACTCAGGGTAATCTGGCTGATGCCGTTTTTGATTTTGAGAAGGAAGATGCCATACAGCTGGAGGCTGATTCAACATATACGGAAAGAACCAAAACAGATATTATCGAGGACTTCGTCTTTGAAGTAAGGCAAATCTGTTCAGAATGGAAGGTAACCCTGACAGCTGACATTTTTGCGATTGTTGCCTGGCAGCGTGAGCAGGATGTTCGTAATACGGGCCAGGATATCACCAGATTATCCCCACATCTGGATGCAATACATCCAATGATATATTCTTCTCATTTCGACAAAAATTTCAGCTACAGGGAAGACACCCATAATGAACCGTATTATATTGTTTATCAGGCAGCAAGGTTGACCGGTGAAAAAGCCGACAGCTTATGCCGGGTCATACCCTATATCCAGGCTAATGGATGGCAGGTAAATTACGGCAGAGAATACGTCTGGGCTCAGTTAAAAGCTGTTGAGGACAGTGGCAGTAACGGTTTTATAATTTGGAATTCCAGCAATAAATATTTTAAAACTCTGAATTGGATAAAAGATTACTATCATAGATAAGCAGGTTTCACGTGAAACTTAATCACCGGCGAGATACGGAGAATCCCAATATACTGTTGAAAGATTTATTTAAAATCTGTTTATACACGAAATTTTTATTTTATTACACTTCTGGTTAATAGATCAGATATTTCCTCTCCATCTTTGCCGGCTTTTAATTTACCCAGGATATCTTCATTCATCAGCAGTTTTGATATATAAGAGATTGAAAACAGATGCTGATGATCATCATGAAGAAGCAACATGAAGAAAATGTCAACGGGTTTGTTATCCACAGCATCAAACTCAATTTCGTGAGCTGAACGGCCAAAAAGAATAGAGGGTTTTTTCACTTTATTGGGATGCAGGTGACGGGGATGAAGCAGAGCAACTCCCTTGCCTATGGCTGTTGAAACCAACTCTTCCCTGGCTACAACTACCTGGTAAAGCCAGCGGTGATCTTTGACAATCTTTAATTCCTTAGCTTTTTTTGACATCTCAGCTATAGCTTCATACTTGTTGTCTGCCAGAAAGTCCAAATGAACATATCTGGGCTTGAAATAATCAGAAAAGCGGCAGACTGACCGCTTCAGGGCCAGCAATTCTATATCACGCTCATTGAGATTGGCCAGCCATTCGTCGACTTCCGATTTATCTACAACGTAAGTATTGCCCTTCTTGATTGATTTGAAAATTTTAGATTTAACCATTTCCTTAACAACCGAATCGGTTACCTTCAGAAAGGTCGCGACCTGTTTTATGGAAAGATATTCCTTAGCCATTATTGCTCCTATTAGATTTTTTTTGCACTCGTATATAGTATCTGCTTTTTATGTCAAGCATTACGAGTAATTTCTTGACAGATTTATCTGCTATTAGTTGCTCAATTCATGATAAGAATAATTATAACTTATTTTATAGCTTTTCTAACTGGGTGCAGCTATTCTGTATATTCAAGTGGATACCCTCATCTTAAAACCATTACCGTTAATGTTTTCACTAACCAGACCACCCAATATAATCTGGAGCAAGACCTGCTGCTTGACCTGAGTGATCGTTTCTTAAAGGACGGGCGCCTGCAGATTGTAGGCATTTCACCGGATTGCCAATTGGAAGGCGAAATACTGGATTACACCAATAAAATCTGGAGATATTCTGAAACAGGGGTAGAAGAATATGAAGTGCGGATCCTTTTTAAAGTGGTGTTTACCGATCTGGTGAAAAATGAGATCATCTATCGCCATGATACATTATCACTCCGGGAAGTTTATGCCCCCAATTCTGATAATGAAGGCGATTTCACCACAGAAGAAGCTGCCCAGAGAGAAATATACAGGAAATTATTCGAAACAATAATCAGGATAAGTCTGGACGAATGGTAAGAATAAACCGTTATCTGGCTCAATGCGGCCTGGGTTCCCGCCGTCAGGTAGAAAAGCTGATCCTGGCCGGTGAAATAAAAATAAACGGCAAAAAAGTGGAGGATCTCAGTATACAGATAGATCCAGTTCACGATCAGGTTCAGTATCAAGCTCACATAATTCAACCAGACAGGAAGAAAATTTATATCATGCTGAATAAACCGGTGGATTATATTGTTTCTACCCGTGATGACTTCTCCCGGAAAACAATCTATGAACTGCTTCCTTCACTGGCAACCCATTGTTTCCCAGTAGGCCGTCTTGACCTGAATTCTGAAGGGTTGCTTTTACTTACCAACGACGGCGATTTTGCTAATTCAATGCTTCATCCGCGTTTTAAGATATCTAAACTATACAAGGTAATTGTAAAAGGAGAAATTAATCAGGAACAGTTGCAAAAACTGCGATCAGGCATCACTCTGGGAGGTATTATGACCCAACCCGCCCGGGTTCATATCAAAACTAGATCTACCGGGAAAACTGTTCTGCGGATGTCTATCCAGGAAGGAAGGAAAAGGCAGATCAGAGAAATGTTCAGAGCCGTTGGTTCTCAAGTGATGTCACTCAGGAGATTGCAGATCGGAAACTTGAAACTGGGAGATCTTCCGGCAGGCCGCTGGCGATATCTTACCAAGGAAGAAGTGCATAAGCTGAAAAGGCAGGCGGAAGGGGAAAATCAATGAAAATCGGGATTATTGGTCTTAAAAATTCTGGGAAAACTACAGTATTTAATGCATTAACCAGCTTGATGATTGATACAACTGGTTATCCCGGCGGGAAAATGGAAACCCATCTGGGAACGGTAGAGCATAAAGACCCGCGAATTACCAGGCTGGCCGAGATGTATAAACCGCAGAAAACAGTTTATACCCATTTTGAATTCCTTGATTTCATGGGTCTTTCCGGAGGAAAAGAAGAAGCTGATCTTCTGAATTCAGCGGCTTTGGCTGCCCTGAAATTTACGGATGCCCTGGCAATAGTACTGCGTAATTTTCCCGATGAATTGCAGGGTATAGCGGTTGATCCCTTAAGAGATTTAACGGCATTAACCGAAGAAATGATCCTTTCGGATTTGATAATCGCCGAAAAAAGAATCGAAAAAATTGAGTTAAGCAAGAAACGGGGTATCAAAGATCCTCTTCTGCAGATCGAAGAAAAAACTTTATTAAAAGTGATTGAACATCTTAACCGGAACCTGCCATTGATTAGGGCAGAGCTGAATGACGAAGAGGAAAAAGCCATTCGCGGATTTCAGTTTATCTCCCGGAAACCGGTGCTGGTCATCTTGAATTCAGCGGAAGATAATTTTCATCGGAATGATGATATAATCATTAAGATTGAGGAATATTATCCGGTTATTGAGTTTGCTGGCAAATTCGAAATGGAATTGAATAACCTTGATCCTGCTGAAGCGTTTGAATTCATGGCTGAAATGAATATCGTGGCTTCCGCCCAGGCCCGGCTAATAGAGAAGGCTTACGAGGTGCTGGGATATATAAGTTTCTTCACTGTAGGCAAAGACGAGGTGAGAGCATGGACCATCAGCAAAGGAGATAATGCTCTCACAGCTGCCGGAAAGATTCATTCCGATCTCGCGAGAGGTTTTATCCGGGCTGAGTGTTTCTCTTACAAAGATCTGATTGAAGCTGGCAGCGAAAAAGTGCTGAAGGAGAAAGGCCTCTTCAGGCTGGAAGGAAAAAATTATCTTGTTCAGGATGGAAATATTCTGCACATAAGATTCAGCGTGTGATCAGGAAAGGTTTATGAAAGAACATAATAGCAATATATTTAGAATCGTTATCTCATTACTGGTACTTCTGCTGGCTATTTTACTGCTGGTGGCTATCTCAGTGGATACTATGAGAATAGTTGATGATCATATGACATTAAAATCTGCCAGACTTGATCTGACCAGGATAGTCCGCCTGCAGTTTCCCGTGGTCAGTAATCCGATAGGTCCTTTTGGCGCTTTCTTTGGATACTGGCTGATTCTGTTACTAGGTAAATTCTTCAGTATCTCACTGCTGCTGGCAGCGGGTCTGCTGGGCTTGACCGGCCTTCTCTGGCCAGAAGATAAAAAATTAACAGGCCGTATCATCGGTTTTATAGTGTTCGCCTTCTTTTTTAATTTTCTTCTTTTTATTCTTAAAGAAGAAATTTTACCGCATTCAGGGATATTAACCTGGAAGTTCTTTGGTTTTCTGGTTAGTATTTTTCAGATCACCGGGACTTTTATAATTTCTCTGATGATAGTTATTGTTTCACTGATTCTTATATTTGAACCGGGTAATCTCAAGTCCTTCTTTGTCTGGATGGGTAAATCTGTATATTTATTATTCACAAAAGTTTTTTCACTTTTCAGATTCAGGAGGAAAATAAAGAAGGGAACTGAACCTAGGAGAAATAAAGATTTAAAAATAAGCCAGCAGGCAAATATCCCGGAAGTCGACCCCAGGATTATCGAGCAGGCGATTGGCCAGGAAGCTGATGAGAGAGGGATTACCGTAACCTCACCCAAACCCATTCACCGGGTTATTCCCAGGGCATCCGATAATGGAGAGGAGCAGGGAAATAAAAAAGAGTATCAGAGGCCCGATATTGAAGAATTCCTTACATCCACTCGTACCAGTAAACGTGATATTGAAGATACCCGGGAGAATATCCGTCAGATTAGCAATATTCTGATCCGCAAATTGTCCGAATTTGGGGTGGAGGCTGAAGTAATCAATGTGAATATCGGTCCGATCATTACTCAATATGAAATAAAACCGGCTCCCGGGATCAAGGTAAGCAGATTCAATGCTCTGGCCGACGACCTGGCTTTAGCCATCAAAGCAACCAGTATTCGGGTTCAGGCTCCCATCCCCGGAAGAGGGCTGGTTGGTATAGAGGTTCCTAACATCAATCGTGACACCATCTTTCTGAAGGATATCCTGCTTTCAGAAGCCATGCAATCCCGCAACAGCAAACTGGCCATAGCTCTTGGAAAGGATATAGCCGGCAATCCAGTGGTGGACGACCTTTCCCAGATGCCGCATCTGCTGATTGCCGGAGCAACCGGATCCGGAAAGAGTGTATGCGTGAACACAATTATTGTTACACTGCTTTTTCGCTGTACCCCAGAGGAAGTACGACTTATCCTGATTGATCCCAAAAGAATTGAATTGTCGGGTTTTGAAGGAATACCCCATCTTATCCAGCAGGTTGTTACTGACAATGAACATGCCTTAACCGCCCTCAACTGGGGTGTATCGGAAATGGAAAGAAGATATGATCTTCTGCAGAAGTATCGTGCCAAGAATCTGCAGTCATATAACGAGACTATCATTAAACTTAGAGAGAATGGCGAAGCGCCGGAAGACGAAGTTCTTCCCTATATTATTATTGTGGTTGATGAGCTGGCAGACTTGATGATGACAGTGGGACGGGAAGTGGAAAGACCAATTACCCGTTTGGCCCAAATGGCAAGAGCCATAGGTATTCACCTCATTCTGGCCACCCAGAGGCCATCAATCAAGGTAATAACAGGCATCATTAAAGCGAATTTTCCTTCCCGAATTGCTTTCAAAGTATCTTCCAAAGTAGATTCCCGGGTTATAATTGATGCCAATGGAGCAGAAAAGCTTTTAGGGCTGGGAGATATGCTTTTTCTTCCTCCCGGTAAAGGAAATCCCTTCAGAATTCATGGAGCCTATATAGCACCGGGTGAAGTTCATAACCTGGTTGATTATCTCAGAACGCAGCCTAAACCAGAACAGGAGATCACGATCATTGACAATGATCAGGGAGAAACAGCTAACGGAGAATTTGATTATGATGACGAACTCTTTCCCGAAGCTGCCGTAGCAGTTGTAACAGCAGGGGCAGCCTCGGTTTCCATGCTGCAGCGTCATTTCAAGATAGGTTATGCCCGGGCCGGCAGACTCATTGATATGCTGGAACAGGCTGGGATAATCGGCCCC
The DNA here is from genome assembly GCA_016931665.1 of Candidatus Cloacimonadota bacterium. GTDB lineage: Bacteria > Cloacimonadota > Cloacimonadia > Cloacimonadales > TCS61 > JAFGEH01. The sequence goes on from JAFGEH010000083.1 coordinate 11,678, forward strand.
TATGTAGGTAGTAAATCCCGGGAGGTTGCCGCCAGTGAGGAAGATCTGCGGAGATATGGTTACCTTGAACATTAGAATTCTGGTTTTCATTATCCTGGCTGCCAGTGGATTGCAAGCAGAGAATGATCGTCTAAACCGGTTATACGAAAATCTTAAGACGAACTATAGCCAAGTGGAAACCTATCAGGCGGAGTTTCGACAGGAAAACTTCTGGCAGGAAATGAATCTACAGAAAATATCATGGGGTAGGCTCTTCTATGATAACAACAGGCTGCTGCTTGAGTATGATGAACCTCTGGGACAGCGGCTTCTGCTGGACAGCCTGGGGGTGTTATTATATGATCCGGCTTCAGAAAGAGCTCTGTATCTGGAAAAAATGGAAACGGAATTAAGACCCTTGGCCTTTCTGGCATTATACTGGGATAAATCCGAAAAAAAAATCACGGATCTGACAGACAAATCTTGCGATATTCACCTGAACACGGCCATCGGTGAACGGATAATCGTCAGAACTGAAAATGATTTCATCAAAGAGCTGACCTATGTTGATAATACCGGGAATCAAGTTCATTACGAGTTTTTTAATGAGCAGTATAATGTTGTTTTACCCGATGAGATTTTCAGGGTGGAAATTCCATCGCAGGTCAATATAATAGACAATCGAAAGTAAGATAGTTTCAGGATAATTCGTACAGAGGAGCATCAGGATGATAGCTTTGATCATGGCCGGAGGTGCGGGAACCAGATTCTGGCCACTAAGCCGGCAAAATAATCCCAAGCAATTTCTTAATATACTTTCAGACAGGTCCATGATCCGAATGACCTTTGAAAGGTTACTGCCGGTTATTAAAACAGATGATATCTTCGTTGTTACTGCCGGTTCACAGCGGGAACTCACCCGAAAACATCTGCCGGAACTGCCTGCTGAAAATATAATAGTAGAACCTGTTGGCCGTAATACGGCACCCTGTATAGCCCTGAGCCTTGCCTACCTGAAAAGAAAATATTCACCTGATGAAAACATGCTGGTTCTGCCAGCAGACCATCTGATCAGGAAAGAAGATAGTTTCCGGCAAAGCCTGATCAGGGCAGAAAAATATGCCAATCTGAATAACCTGGTAATTTTTGGAATTAAACCCGATTATCCAGCCACAGGTTATGGATATATCGAAGCATCTGCCCGAATGGAGAAAGATACTTACAGGGTAGCCAGTTTCAAGGAAAAACCTTCGGAGGAAACCGCCTTAAGTTTTATTGATTCGGGTAACTATCTATGGAACAGCGGAATGTTTCTCTGGAAAATGAGTGTGGTTGAATCTGCCTACAGGAAGTATCTACCTGAAATGTGGACACTGATTGAGCAGTTGGAAAATAAGCGCAACTGCAGCGATTGGAAAGCAGACCTGAAACTGGATTATGAATCCCTACCCCGGATACCGGTTGACATCGGGATTATGGAAAAGGCAGGCAGTAGAGTTGTGCTGGCCGTTGACTGGGGATGGAGCGATGTGGGAAGCTGGAAATCTCTATATGATCTTTCACCGAAAGATAATTCCGGCAATGTGTTTGCCGGTGATGAAGTATCGCTCGACAGCAGGAATAACTATATCCGTTCAAATAAATTTGTATCTCTAATTGGTGTTGAAGATATAATAGTAATCGATACACCGGAAGTGTTATTTATTTCCCGAAAAGGTAATTCCGAAGAAGTAAGGAAGCTGGTTGAGATAATAAAAGAAAAAAGGCCGGATCTGGTTTAATAAAGATTAATCCAGGACCGGCTTGAAAAATTATGAAATTTATAACTCTTCCATAATCATAATATAATAACGTTATTTCACTGGATTATTTTATCTCGGAAGTGCAATGAGGACAGCGGGTAGCCTGCAGGGGAATGGTGCTGAAACAGAAGGGGCATTCTCTGGTGGTTGGTTCGGCTGGAGGCTCTTCCTGACGGCGTTTAGCCCGATTCAGTGCCTTAATCATCAGAAAGACCGAGAAAGCGATTATCAGGAAGCTGATAATAGTATTGATGAAAATTCCATAATTGAAGGTGACAGCACCCGCCGCCTGAGCATCAGCCAGGTTCAGATAGGGGCCGGCAACTGAACCACTGCGCAGGACAACGAAAAAGTTAGCAAAGTCAACTCCACCCAGCAAGAGCCCTAAGGGAGGCATTAATATATCGGCAACCAGGCTTTTAACAATTGTCACAAAAGCACCGCCAATAATGATACCTACGGCCATATCGACCACATTCCCCCGCATGGCAAACTGCTTGAATTCCTTAAACATCTCTTACCTCCTGCCTTATTTGATTTTCTACAGCTTCACTGTTTCATAAAAGCAATCTGATTTTTAAAGTCAATTTTTAATTGCTTATCAATCTTGTTATTCAATGGTTATGTTAATCTTCTGCGTTCTGACAGCAGGATCAGATCCCGGAGGTTGTTTTTACTTCTAGCTTTTAACCAGCGGGATTCGAAATCTCTGGATTGGACAATCTGGGCGATACTGGCCAGAGCCTGCAGGTGAAAATTCCTCTCATCCCGTGATCCGTAAAGTACAAAAACAGCCTTAACTTCCGGATATTCTTCTGAGAATTTGATTCCTTTTCGGCAACGAACAATAATCAGATCGAAGGACTTGACTCCTTCCAAAATGATATGAGGAATTGCGATAAACGGTGAAATGGCTGTACTGCTGTCATTTTCTCTTTCAATCAATGATTCTAAAATCATCTCCCGTGGCAGTCCGCTGCGAGAAGAGATCTCTTCAGCCAGCAAGCTGAAGAGGTGATTAAGATCAGAAGGACAATCCAGATCCAGGATGTCAGATTGTTCAACGATATAGTCAAAACGATCAAGGGCAATATCATCACGGTGCTGGATAATAGCTTTCAGCTCTTTTTCCAGATTATTGCTGCGGACGGCCCTGTTAGTGATGCGGGCAATCAGATGGAGGAAAGCATATTCCTGAGTATTACGACGCTTTCCGTAAAGCAAGTAGATGAGAACACCCAGGAAGGCCAATACAGCACTGCCAATAATAATCTCAAACCCCATATCAATAAGGAGAAAGGTAAAGGCAAGAAGACCAAGGATCTGGATCCAGGGATAAAAGGGTGCTCTGAACCCCGGGAGATAATTCTGCATTTTACTTTCCCGTAAAATGATAATAGCAAGATGGGAAAGGATATAGGTGATTATAACAACAGTGGAAGCCGACTTGACCAGGGTTTCCAGGGGCAGGAGAATAGCCAGTGTAATGAAGGCGGAAGTTAAGAGGATTGCTCTTACCGGAGTTTTAAAATGGCGATTGATCCTGCTCAGAAAATCCGGTAACAACATATCCCTGCTTAAAGCGAAAGGGTATCTCGAAGCGGCCAGGATTCCGGCATTTGCCGTAGACACAAACGCCAGCATAGCAGCAAACGTCATAATAATATAGCCCGGCTGCCCTAAAAATGATTTAGCGGCATCGGCTATGGGAGTTAAGGAATCCGCCAGTTTATTCCCGTCAAGGGTACCCACAGTTACGATCAGCATCAGAGAATACAAAATCATTACTACAAATAAAGATGAGAAAAGTCCCAGAGGGATTGTTTTCTGAGGTTGTTTGACTTCTTCCGCGATACTGGCAATTTTCAGGAGTCCCCCATAGGCAACGAATACAAAACCAGATGTATATATAACGTCATGGAAACCATGCGGGGAGAAAGGTTCAAACCGGAGAATATCAATCACGAAAAGCCCCCGCAAAATGAAATATACTATTGCTGCCAGCAATATCATTACTATTATTACTTCAAACTTACCAGATTCTTTAACTCCAATAATATTTATAATAGTAAACAGAAGGCAGATTACCAGTGCTGACGGGGTAAAGGGGAATCCTAACAGAACATGAAGAATTTCGGCAATCCCGAGGATGGCAAAGGCGGTTTTCAATGATATGGCAAACCAGCTTAAAAGGCCGGAAACGGTCCCTGTTAGTGGCCCCAGACTACGGGTGGCAATGAAATAATCCCCTCCAGCCTTGGGCATGGCTGAAGTGACTTCTGCAAAGCTGAACACTCCAGTCAAGGCTAACAAGCCAGCGAAAAAATATGAAAGGAATACTGCCGGTCCGGCCTTGGCAAAGGCGAGTCCCGGCAAAATGAAAATCCCGGAACTGATCATGGCACCTGTAGCCAGAGCAAATATCTCAATAAAGCCGAGTTCTTTCTTTAGTTGCATGATTTATAATCTCCATTCCAACGCTTCTCTGTCAAAGTATAATTCTGGGATTGTTGGAATCAAGAAAAATGACGGCATCCGGAAAGCACTCTTCGTTACTGAATTTGTATCAATAAGATAACTAGCTTAAAAACAAGTGGTTTTCCTGGTGTAAACATATTATCGCTGGTCAGCTTTCCTTTCAGCATTTCATTAACTAATATTCCAATCTTCATAAAAAATAAGAAAAATGTAAAAAAATATTTGACACAAAAATTAGTATTTTATTTGTCGTCTCAGCGGTGACGACTTTAATGTTGTCGCAACAAGAACGACTGACTGGGGGCAGGATTGGATATTTACATAAAAGATCTGGTTCAGATAGGTCTCTCGGAACTGGAAGCGAAGATATATCTGAATTTGATGAAGAAAAGAAATTTCACTGCCACTGAAATTGCCACAGCTGCCGGGATAAATAGAACACAAACCTATGATATACTTGCCAAGCTGGTTAAACGCGGTATGTGTGTTGAAATTTTTGGCAATGTGAAAAAATATGAAGCCATTCCGCCCAATCTGGTGATGGAAAAGATATCGCGTGAACTGGACATTCAGAAAACTATCACGGATAAATTAGCCAAAAGTCTGGAAGTTGTTTTCAGAAGTAACAATAATATTGATAACCCTTTGGATTTCATAAAGGTTTTGCGAACAGACACCTCAATCAGGGAACATATATTCAACCTGATCGACGGAGCCAGGGAATCGGTAATGGTCTTCAATAAACCTCCCTACGCCATGAATCCGGACAGCAATGAACCGGAGGCGCGTAGCCTGAAAAAAGGGGTCAGACACAGCTCCATCTATGAAATAGAATATGATAACATGGCAGATTTCAGTCATCGTATCAAGCATTTCCAAAGCCAGGGGGAAGAAGTAAGACTGATTGATAAACTACCCATGAAACTGGTGATTTTTGACAGGCGGACTGTGGTTTTAACCTTACAGAATGTTGGCAAGATAGGAACGATGTTCACTGTGATGTCAGTTGAACATGCCGATTTTGCCCA
>JAFGEH010000084.1 GCA_016931665.1 Candidatus Cloacimonadota bacterium
TAATTATGAATTCTACGTGAATGGTGATTACTTGACCAGTTCACCGTTTATCGGGTTCAGCGGTGATAGACTGGGTTTCATGGTGAACAATTTCATGAAAATTGAAATTGATGACCTGCTGGTTGCCCAGTATCCGACTTACACCAAGGTCCATCAGGCCAGGAATGTATTTTTCGATGATTTCCGGGACAATTCCCACAACTGGATGCTCCGTGATGATGAGCAGGTGAAACTGGAAGTGGTGGATGGCTCTTATCAAATTCAGGTACGGGTAGATGATATTTCCTGGCGCAGCTGGTATGACATGGATTATCAGCAGTCGGAAGATTTTATCATTACCGCCGAAATGAGACAGCTGGAAGGAGGTGATGACCTGCCCTACGGCTTGATCTGGGGTATCTTCGAAGACGGAGGCTATCATTTGTTTCAATTGACCGATACCGGGTATTATTCATTCTCCCGGCTGCAGCAGAATAAATGGCAGGATATCATCAGCTGGCATGAATCACCCAATATCAATCAGAATAACCAGATGAACCGGGTGGAGATCAGGAAGGTGGGGGATTACTACACCTTCTATATCAATGAAGTTCTGGTTGATTTTACTGAGTATGAATGGTTTCCCGGAACGGAAGTGGGTTTCCTGGTGAACGGCACTTCCCGGGCAGCCCTGGAGATGCTGAGTGTACAGCAGTTGGAAGAAGATTATGAGTACCGGGAAATCAAATCCGAACGCAATCCTTTCAGTAAACTGTTCACAACCCCGGAATCCAGAGGGAATGATGTCTATCTGGAATTCGTTTCCCCGGAAGCATCTTTGGAATTGGAAGGTGAATCGACCCTGAAAAGAAAGCTGATGATCGGATACATGATCGCTACCCCAGCAGCACGGAATGCCGATCTGGTGATTATCCGGGCAACGGATAACAGCGGGAAATCCAGATTGTTCAAGGCTGCCAGCCTGGATATTCAGAAAGTTATGAAAGAACAGATCAGCGAAGATGAGTTTATCAGCAGGTTGATCATCGAATAGAAAGCCACTGTTATAATCTTACTGAGATAACTGCCCGGATACCCGGTTATTGCCATAAGCGTTTACAGGTGATATCAGGGCTTCCTCTTCATGGCGTAAGTAGCAGTGATCCCGTGCAGCAGAATGGAAGCCAGGATGATGAATCCGCTTACCGCCCAGATGATCCTGGCCTGTGCTTCTGGTAGATTCATTATATTCAGTCCGTGAGCCAGATAGTAAAAGGTGCCGATACCGCGGATGCCGAACCAGCCGATCTTAATTTTACAATTGAATTTGATTCCGGTGCCCAGCAAACCCAGCAGTCCATTCACCGGCCGGATAACAAGCAAGAGGACAAGCCCGAGGATAATACCGGGCCAGGTTAAGACACTGAACAGACCATGTGAAATAGCCAGCCCGAACAGAATAAGCAGGGCAGCCAGAAAAAGCTGTTCTATCTGCTCGGAGAAGCTGTGCAGGGTTTTGTGATAATCATGGTTCCGTTCAAATCGCCTGAACATGACTGCCGCTATAAATACTCCGATAAAACCGTAACCTTGAACGAGTTCTGTAATACCATAGGCAGCCAGAGTCAGAGCGATGGCCACAAAACCATCGGTTACCGGATCAGCTGCAGCAAACCGGAAGATCAGAACGGCACAAAGATGGCCGATAATTGCTCCCACAATTATCCCCGCAGCGATTTTCCAGATCAGGTCGACAGCGAACCAGTGCCATAAACCCTCTTGAGTCAATCCTGAGACAGCCAGCATTAGGGCCAGGTTAACAAAAGGGAAGGCAAGGCCATCGTTCAGGCCGGCTTCACTGGTCAGGGCGAACCGGACTTCATTTTCATCACCCTCACCGGGAGGTCCAACCTGGACGCCGGAAGCGAGTACGGGGTCGGTAGGGGCGATCACGGCTCCCAGAAGAACGGCTGCTGCCAGTGGTAAACCCAGGAGAAAGATACCACCTGCTGTCAAGGCAGCAATGGAGAGGGGCATCGTTACGGCCAACAGCCTCCAGGTGGAACGCCAGGAACGCCAGCCTGGCAACCGATCCAGTTTTAATCCCACTCCCATCAGGGAAATGATAACTGCCAACTCGCTTAAGCGTTCCGCCAGATTGCCATTCAGCAGGGGATCAATCCGGGGAGAATCAGGTAGTAACAATGGCAGCAGTAAGCCCACTGCTACGTAGATCATGGGCAGGGATACGGGAGTGCTCTTCAATATTCTCGGCAGAACACTGGCAGCCAGGAAGGCCAGCCCCAGGATCAGGAATGCTATATCATAATGCTGCAGCATCGCTCTCTCCTCCAGAGTACGTAATGATTCAACCAAACCCTGACGGGAATCATAATATTCATTTTTAGCATTATCCGTATTTCTTTTAAAATTGAAGTCTGATGCCCGGAAAATATTGTCAAAGATTTTTCCAGCAGTATTATCCTGACCAGCAAACATCTCACTTCGGAAAAAAAGATATTGAGTCCTGTGCTGAAAAGCTGGAATATAATCAATCGGTAAATAAAATTTGATTCTATCAGGTTATTTTTATATGAGGATATCAGAAAGAGCAATTTTGGGGCTAAATGGTTGGGATGGGAGGAGTCGAACCCCCACATACAGATCCAGAGTCTGCTGTCCTACCATTAGACGACATCCCAACACCAAGGGGTAAATGGTTGGGCCGGGAGGATTCGAACCCCCGAATGCAGGGACCAAAACCCTGTGTCTTACCGCTTGACGACGGCCCATTACCTTTATCAATTCTGGCGGAGAGGGAGGGATTCGAACCCTCGGTGAAGTTTTAGCCCCACACTCGCTTAGCAGGCGAGCACCTTCAGCCAGCTCGGTCACCTCTCCCGATTCTAATGATCATACTGGCGGAGGATGAGGGACTCGAACCCCCAAGGGCAAAGCCCGGCGGTTTTCAAGACCGCTGTCTTACCAATTAGAACTAATCCTCCACAAGAGAAACGAACCAATAATTTCGGGTTAAATCTGCTGTCAATTTTTTTTTGGCTGTTATCAATGGTAGCCGAATTCCTTCAGAGCATTCTTTTTATAGCGCCAGCGAGGCTTAATTTTTACCCATAACTGCAGTTTTACAGATTTGCCCAGCAGGCGGTATATTTCCTTTTCAGAAGCCAGCCGCACAGCCTTGATCTTCTCGCCGTTTTTGCCCAGGATAATTGGTTTCTGCGTCTTTCTCTCCACCCAGATATGGGCATAGATTTCCACCGCTTTCTCCGTTTCCTGGAAATTCTCGACTACAACCGTGCTGGAATAGGGGATTTCTTCCCGGAAATTGAGGAAGATCTGTTCCATGATGATCTCCTGGACAAAGAAGCGTTGAGGCAGGTCGGACAGCTGATCGGTGTCATAGAAGGGCGGGCTGAAGGGTAGAAGATTGGTCAGGGTGTCCAGGATCAGGTTAAAGTTATCATCCAGCAGGGCGGAAACGGGAAAGAGTTTCTCGAAGCCATGCTCTGCCAGTTCCTGCAGTTGCAGCTCGACCTGGGCTGGGGAAGTAAGGTCTATCTTATTCAGAATGCAGATGCGGGGAGCCCGGTAACGTTTGAGGGTAAGCAGCATTTCCCGGTCATAATCCGTGGGATAGCCGGGAGAATCCGTGACGAACATGATGACATCCGCTCCCTGGAGACTGTCCTCGATATATTTGAGCATTCTGTTGTGCAATTCATAGCGGGGTTTGAGATAGCCCGGGGTGTCCAGAAAGACCAGTTGCCGCTGCTCGTCGCTGATTATCCCTTTGATCTGACGCCGGGTAGTTTGCGGTTTGGGGCTGATAATCGAGAGTTTATCCTGTACAAGGCGGTTGACCAGGGTCGATTTCCCCACGTTGGGTTTGCCGATAATAGCTATAAAACCGCTGCGATAAGTGCTGTCCATATTTAATCCTCTTTATTAGGCTGGCTGGATTATCCGGAAAACAAGCATTTCCAGAATTATCCTATCATCCAGGTCCAGAGATTTCAGATCCGTATCCGCCTGCAGCAGTAAGAGATGGATTTTACACAGTGATGCGAGGGGGTAATCTGCTGCATACTGAAGATAATCCCGGCGATAGATAGGGTAAATTTCCGGCAGATATTGTTCGCTTATCATCCGGTCGCTTACCTTATTTCTCCGCAGCAGTTGGATCTTCCAGAGAGTGATGAAGAAATAGGTAAGCATGGTAACTATGAAAACGGCAGATTCATTGCTGTCTAGCATATTTTCCAGAATGGTCAGGGCGGTGTTCAATTTCTTCTGGCCCAGGGCGTTCTGCAGTTCGTATATATTGCCGGTTCGGGATCTGCCGACGCATTCCAGGACATCATCGGTGCTTATGATCTGGCGGCCGCGGGTGAGGATGATGAGTTTTTCCAGTTCGTTGCTGGCAATCAGATAATCGGGTTCAATATACCCGGCAAAGGTGTTGATGGCATCGGGGCTCATCTGCAGCCGGCGGTTACGCAGTTCTGCCTGCAGCCAGCGGCTGATATCCCTCTGATCATAAGGAGGCTTGCACTCCACACATAGCGAGGATGAAAAAATTTTCTTGCAGGCGGCTATCCGGCGATCGCATTTCTCAGCCAGCAGGATGAGGATGGAAGTTGACAGCGGCTGAACAAGATAATCAGCCAGCAGGTTTTTATCATTATTATCCAGCTGATCGAAATTCCTCAGGA
>JAFGEH010000085.1 GCA_016931665.1 Candidatus Cloacimonadota bacterium
ACGGCAGAAGATTGTTACCGACAGTACTCAAGATAGCGCAGAAAGAGATCACAGATCGAGAGACTGAAGCGTATCTCAGATTCGTTAAACCTTTCATTCTGAACAATAGTACAGCTCTGATGGGCAGTGCCGCAGCCGGTGAATGGGCCGGGCTGTCCTACAGCTTTGTGGGGATCAACGGACCTGAGAGCAGACTAAGCTGGTTTCGGGATATCTATCTGGAAAATCCGGTAGAAGCTTCCCTGCCGATCTTTGAACGGGTATTCCGGGAGGTTCTCAAACCCTGGTATGGCCAACCGAAATGGGAGAAAGTACATCTTTACAGGGACCATGATCCACAGCGCATGTTTCCGGACATACTGGCCACTGCTCATAGAGAAATGGGCATAGACGCAGATCATGCAACTATCCATTGTCACTATCTGCAGGAAGACCTGCCCAACCCGCTGTATTTTCTCAAGCATGTTTATCCGGACCGGCTCCGGGAGGCGAAGCTCTGGTATACCGCAGTCACTCATGGAGATCTGAATCTGCAGAATATTCTGCTGGATGAGAGGGAAAATATCTACATCATTGATTTTTCTGAGACCGGACATCGCAATATAACGGCAGATTTCGCCAGGTTGGAACCGATCTTCAAAATTGAGCTGACCCGGATATCTTCCGAACAGGATGTACACGATCTGCTGATATTTGAGAAGAAGCTCCTGGAAACCAAATCTCTGCAGGAGCGTCCGGAAAATGCCTATCCCGGTGACGACCCTCAAGTGGAAAAAGCCTATAAGTTTATCTGTAAATTAAGGGAATATGCCAATCAGGTTACAATTTTCGAGGATGATATCAAACCCTATCTGCTGGCCATGCTGGAATGGACCCTGCCAGTGATCTGTTATGTAAACGTGGATGCTCCAGGAAAGAAATTCGCCCTTTTCAGTTCCGCTCTGATCTGCCGCCGGCTGCTGAAGAAAGATTAGAATTCTTTCAGCGCACTTGCCAAATCGTTCTGAATTGAGAAATCCGAAGAAAAATCGATTATTTCGAATACCCTCAGGATGTTTTCGTTGGGATTCATGAATACCAGTTTACCATTGAATTTTTCCAGTTTTTTCGCTACCAGATAAAATACTCTGATTCCGGAACTGCTGAGAAATTCCAGTTGAGAGCAGTCCACCAGGATTTTGCCTGGCGGTTGTTCGGCTATCCGGAGCATTTCGCTTTCCAATTCCCTGTAGGTGCTGGAATCGATCTTGCCGATCAGACTGATGATTTTTATTCCCTGATAATCTTCCGTGCTAATTCTCATTGATACTCCCGTTGCTTATTTCTTTTTATATCTGAAACAGAGAAGGGCAATGTCATCACTCTGCTCGAGTCCAGTCTGAAATTCCAGGACCGAATCAAGCACTGCCTTGTTCACTTCTGCCGGGTACCTTGTGTTCAATCCACTCAACAGGGAAACCAGCTTATCTTCCGTATAGAATTCTCCGGCCTGATTCAGGGCTTCCACCACGCCATCGGTGTAACAGAAAAGCAAATCTTCCTGCTGCAGATCAAGAGACAGGTTGCTATAATCATTATTCTGCTTCCAGCCCAGAGGACTGCTCCTGGCCTGGTCAAGCATCAGGATCTCTCCGGTCTTTCTGATCAGGCAGGGCGGATTATGACCGGCGCTGGCATAATTCAGTACTCCCCTGTCCAGATCGATGACACCACAGAACAGTGTAACGAACATGCAGATCTCGTTGTCCCGGGCCAGTTCATCATTGACTTCCGTCAGAACACGATCGGGTTTGATAAGGCAGCTTTCTTCCCGGCTCTGAGTGCGTACGGCAGCCCGTAGGAGGCTGATACAACGTGCCATGAAAAGAGCAGCCGGTACTCCCTTGTCTGAAACATCCCCAATAGCGAAAAACAGTATTCCGGGTGCAGGGAAGAAATAATCATAAAGATCTCCACCCACTTCCCGGGCAGACCTCATGGCGGCATTCAGTTGAAATCCCCTTGCTTCATCTGACTCCGGTAGTTCCCGGGGAAGCAGGCTCAGCTGTATATTCCTGGCGATATTAAGCTCACTCCTTATCTTCTCATTCTGGGCTGTTTTAACCTTCAGATCTCTGATATAATCGTGCAGGGCATTTTCCATATTCAGAAAAGAATCGGTAAGTTCCCCGATCTCGTCGTGAACCCTGAATGCCAGTTGCTGCATGTGGTCGCGGTCCTGTTCCGGAAATCCCTCCGTGGACATATTCCGCACATGATTGGTGAGGTCAGCCAGATTGCGGGTGAAATGCCTGCTGATAAAATAGACCGCTATCAGGCAGATAATCAGGATCAGCAGGGCAGCCAGGATCTGATTGACTATTATCCGGTTGATGGGTTTCATCATATCATCCTGGTACATGGAAGAAGCAATGTACCAGTTCAGGGGCTGGAAGTAATCGACAAAGGATTCCTTTTTAAACTTATAAAGATCGGGATAACGGGGTGGTTTATTCCAGAAATAAGCATAAGGAATTTCTGGTGTTTGGGAAGCCAGGATCAAATCTGCAGAATGCAAGGTACCCGTAGCAGGATTTATATTCATTGAGATATCTTCTCCTGCCATATCAGGGTGGACCAACATTTTGTTCTCACCGGAAAAAATAAACAGGTATCCTGTTTCGCCTATTCTGATCTCGGAGAAGAGATATTTAAGCTCATCGATCACTTCCTGCAGTTTTTTATCATAATCCTTATCGATATCATGTATGTAGACTCCCGTGCCCACGATCCAGTTCCATTTAGGGTAGAGTACATTATAAGATAGTTTCTGAACTGGTTCATCCTCCCCCAGCCGGAAATGCCAGAAATCGGAAAAACCGGAACCGCTGGTTGAGACTATCTGCTTGATCTCCTGCAGCACGTAATTGCCGTGGATATCCTGATAATCAGCCATATTGTGGTTAAGCAGCGCCGTATCGGGATGGGAGATGGCTTTCAGATTCTGGTCGTAGATGTAAAAATAGTCGTTATTTTCGTATCTGAAGCGGGAGACGCTTTTCAGGGCTTCCTGCCGGGCCTGATCCT
>JAFGEH010000086.1 GCA_016931665.1 Candidatus Cloacimonadota bacterium
AGCTCATAGAGAAGTTTGTACTTTTCACAAGTCAGAATCAATTCTTCGTGTTTCCCTTCTCCCACTATTCTGCCTTTATCCAGAACAATGATCTTATCGGACGAAAGAATAGTGGAAAGGCGATGGGCAATAACAATAACTGTCCTGTTCCTGGTAGCCTGTTCTATAGCTTGCTGGACTTTAATCTCTGCTTCCGTGTCCAGGGCGCTGGTTGCTTCATCAAAGATGAGGATGGGCGGGTCACCCACTATAGCCCGGGCTATACAGAGTCTCTGCTGCTGACCGCCTGAAAGATTGGAAGCCCTTGCATCAAGAACAGTTTCATATCTGGCAGGTAATCGCTCGATAAATTCAGCAGCATAGGCAATTTCAGCTGCCCGGCTAATTTCTTCCTCACTGACCTCTTGTAAACTACCATAACGGATATTATTAGCAACAGTATCACTGAACAGGATGGATTCCTGAGTGACTGTTCCGAAAAGGTTGCGCAGGTCACGCAGGCGGATATCTTCAATCGGGATACCGTCGATCAGGATGAGGCCGGATTTATGATCGTACATCCGGGGCAGGAGGTTAACCAGAGTTGTCTTACCCGAACCACTGGCTCCGATAATTGCAACTTTTTCGCCTTTGTTGACTATAAAGGAAACATTAGACAATACTTCCGATCCATTTTCATAGGAGAAAGAAACATTCCTGTATTCGATTCTCTTATCGAAAGAGTTCTTGGAAAGAGCATCGGGATGATCTACAATCTCAGAGGACCGGTTCAATATTTCCGAGATGCGGCCCAGGGATACCAGAGCGCGTCTGATCTCGGTGTAAGCTTTGGTTACTTCCTTCAAGGGATGAAGCATGGAAAATATTGCCAGCATGAAGGTTACAAAATATCCGGCAGTGAATGAACTTTCAGGGCTCAAAACCTGTCGGCCACCCACTATCAGCACGATCACACCCATCAGCGTGCTGTTCATTTCGGAAAGCGGGATGCTGAAAGACTCATAGAGCAGCGATTTGCGCCAGAACCGGAAATACTTGTTGTTGATCTGATTGAATTTACCGAGTTCATGATCCTCCCGGGAGAAACCTTTAACGATGCGCATGCTGTTCAGGGTTTCCTCCACATCGGAGAACATTTCGGAAGATTTGCCCTGGATGCGTTTGGCGTACTTCTTGATTTTTTTGCCCAGATAGTTAATGAGATAGCTGAAAACAGGAAGCAGTACCAGGCTGATGATGAACAGGCGGGGATTAAGCAGGAGGGCTATGAAAGCATTAACCAGCAGCAGAATTATGTTCCTGAGTACCCCTAGCAAGGATCCGATAAAAAGGTCACTGACAATCTGAACATCGGAAACCATTCTGACGAGGGAATCTCCAACTTTGTTTTTACCGAAAAAACTCATGGATTGAAAGAGATATTTACGGAAGATATTGCTTCTGATGTCTTTGGTAGTAAGCCCTCGGAGATTGGCAAACATGATCCTGTTGCCGTAGAAACTGATATTCTTGAGCAGGATCAGAGTTACTATTGAGATGCTGATCATCCAGAGCAGCAGATAAGGATCGGTAGCAGAGAGTAATTCCTTGAGCTGATTCAGCAGGGGTTGATAAGTCTGCTGCTGAAAAAAAGCCTTAAACCCGGTGAACGCATTCAGGAAATCATTGATAATACTCTGTAAAGCCTGCAGGAAAGCCGGGAATGTCCGGTAGATGATATTCTGGCTTTTACTCTGGAAAACGTAGTCGAAGAATGGTATAGCCATGGTGATGCTGATACCGCTGAAGAAGGCATAACTCAGCATAAATACAAGGCCGGTTACCAGATAGCCCCAGTAGCGCAGCATGGCTTTATAGATTTTTATAACATCTTTCATGGCAAATCCTGAATTCAACCCTTCCCCAATAAAAATTTACTGAACAAATTTTGTGTCAATGTTAAACTGTTAACCAGGTATCATCAGATCGAGTTGAATTACAGATAGAAGAAAAAGCAGACAGGAGAATAACAGATTAATACAACTCTTTTAAATTCAATCATCTTCTGGCATCCTTAACTGGTTACCCTGAACCGAAAAAATGCTTTACAAAGAAAGTACCTGTTTTTCTGTTGTCCAAAATATATAAGGAGGATGTGAATGGCATTGAATCAAGAAGCCAAAACGGCGATCATGAGAGAGTTTAAACTCCATGATTCAGATACCGGGTCTCCGGAAGTTCAGGTGGCGCTGCTCAGCGAACGCATCAAGGAAATCACCGAGCATTTGAAGATCCACAAGAAGGATTTTCACTCCCGGCGCGGTCTGCTGATGCTCATAGGTAAGAGAAGGAGACTGCTGGATTATCTGCAGAGAAAGGACATCGATCGTTACCGTAAGTTGATCAATTCACTTGGTCTAAGAAAATAAAGTATCAGAAAAGGGGATGCTATCCCCTTTTTTTATTTCTGAAAATTGAACAAACCAGGATGTAGGGAATTTCGAGCAATAAGCAAAATCCATGAGGAGTGTGTTTTGCCTATTGCTTTGATTCCCTGCATCAGCAACAAAGGAGAATGAATGAAAACTTTTGATATCAAAAGAAAATCAATTACCTACCAGGGCAGAGAACTGATCCTGGAAACCGGCAGAATGGCAAGACAGGCCAACGGGTCCGTCTATATTTCTTATGGCGAAACCAGCATGCTGGTTACGGCTACTGCCTCTAAAGAAGCAAGGGAGGGAAGTGATTTCTTACCCTTAACAGTGGATTTCATAGAAAAAATGTATGCTTCCGGTAAAATACCGGGGGGATTTTTTAAGCGGGAAGCCAAACCTTCCACCGATGCTACCCTGAATGCCCGGTTGATTGACCGCGCTATCCGACCCCTCTTTCCGGAAGGCTTTCGCAATGAAGTTCAGGTGATTGTAACAGTGCTTTCCTACGATGGGAAAACCGATCCTGCCAATATCGGTATCTTGGGAGCTTCGGTGGCTCTGGCAATTTCCGATATCCCCTTCAACGGCCCTCTGGCTGGTGTAAGTGTGGGGCTGGTAGATGATGAACTGGTTATCAATCCCACTACTGAACAATTGCTCACTACGCACCTGGAACTGGACATAGCGGGAACGGAGAAATCACTGGTCATGCTGGAAGCAGGGGCTCAGGAGATTTCCGAAGCTCAGCTGAAAGAAGCCATTTTCTTTGGTCATGACGCCATCCGGGAACTGATAAAATTCCAGAATGAATTTGTGGCGGGAATCGCCAAGCCTAAGATGGAAGTGGTTCTGGATCTGGTTCCGGATGATATAACCGGCAGAATCGATAAAGAATTCAGCCAGCTGATCGGGAAAGATGCCAATATCCTGGGCAAGCAGGAAAGGAATGATGCCTTCGACCTGAGGCAAAAAGAGATGCTGGAGCGTTAT
>JAFGEH010000087.1 GCA_016931665.1 Candidatus Cloacimonadota bacterium
AATAATACTCTGGAAGATATTGAACGTGACCTTACCTGGCGTGATCAGAATGATTCGACCAGAGATATTTCTCCACTGCTCAAAGCTGATGATGCCATAGAAATTGATACTACCAATCTCAGTATTGAAGAACAAACTCAGAAATTACTTCAGTATATCAGGAAGGCGGAAGCATGAGCATCAAATACCGGCTGGCAGTAATATTGATAAAAGCTTTCATGAAGCTGTTTCTGGGACTGAAAATCATTCATCCGGAAAGACTGCGGTCAGCCAAAAATGTTATTATCGCTGCTAACCATATCTCAGCAAACGATCCGCCTTATCTGGGCGGGATATTCCCTTTCGAGATCTATTTTCTGGCTAAAATAGAATTGTTCAGGAACAAGATCTTCGGCCGGATCCTGCAGGCTTTTAATGCTATCCCCATCCGACGGGGTCAGGCGGACTTTCAGGCTCTCACAGAAGTACAGAAAAGACTTGATCAGGGACATGCCGTTGTTATCTTCCCGGAGGGGACAAGACGTTCAAACCGTCCTAAACCAGGTATTGGCATGTTAGCTCTTCAGGCTAAAAAAGATATTCTTCCGATACTGATAGAAAATTCCAATTGCTTCTGGTCCTGCCTGTTTCGGCAGAAAAGATTAACCTTTACAGTCGGACAAATAATCCCCATTGCTGATTTTGCAGCCGGAGGGAAAAACAAGGAAAATTATCAGCGTATTGCCGGCTATGTGCTGGATACAATTCACAGACTGAAAGATGAGCGTTAAAATAGCCAGATATTCAGGTTTCTGCTTTGGAGTGAAAAGAGCTATCAAAATAGCCCTGGAAGCCTCAAAAACTAATCTCGAAATTGTAACCCTGGGCCCCATCATCCACAATCCTCAAATGGTAGCGAAACTGGAACAGGAAGGAGTAAAACACGTCAACAGCATTGAAGAGCTTAAGGGCAGACCAACTATCATCAGATCTCACGGAGTTGGCCGAGACATCATGGAAAATCTTCGTAGGCAGAACGTGGAAATTATCGATGCTACCTGTCCTTATGTGTCTAAAACCCAGGATGTTGCCCGAGAACTGAGTGAAGATGGTTACCGGGTCATTATCCTGGGGGACAAGGATCATCCTGAGGTAACAGCATTAAGATCCTATGTAAGAGGTGATGTAATTATAGTTAATAATGCTGAAGAACTGAAATCAGATGAATTCGGGCGGGTTGGCCTGATAGCTCAGACTACCAAAAGCAGTAAAGATTTCAAGGAACTAATCGAAGTTTTGACTCCACTTTGCTCGGAATTGAAGGTGGTTAACACAATCTGTAATGCAACCGGTGTCCGACAGAATGCAACACTCAGATTAGCCCGGGAAAGTGATCTGATGATCGTTGTTGGTGGCAGAAACAGTTCAAACACGAAAATGCTTGCCAAAATAAGTGAGAATTTTGTAGAGACATACCACATTGAAACTGCTGGTGAGATCAATGCTAAGTGGTTCAAAAACAAGGAAAATATTGGTCTTACAGCAGGTGCTTCCACTCCTGACTGGATTATAGTGGAAGTGTACAATAAAATTAATGAATGTAAGGGGAATGTCGAAAGCAGAGTAAACAGAGTCGAAGACATTCCCGGTTTTAAGGAGGAAAAATAAATGGTTAACGATCAAAATGAAGAAATGGATTTATTAAATCCTAAGGAATCTGAGGAAGAAAAGGTGGATTTAGAACCAGAAACTTCCTTGCCGGCTTCGCAGGTAAATGAAAAAACAGCATCAGATATCGAAACTGATAACCTACCTGAAGATTCAGAACTGAATGAAGAAGAATTGATCGAAAAGGAAAAAGTTCCGTTAGAAAACGAAAGCATTCCTACTCCCGCCAATACTGCAGAAGAATCAGGGAGCGATGAAGAAGAAATTCCTCAATCGGAAGAATCCTTGCCCGAAGAACCTGTTGCCGAAGACACTGATCTGGAGGATTCTCCTGTTTCTGATGATTATGAAGATGATTTGAATGAATCTGTTGCTGATCAGAGCAATCCACCTCAGCCCAAAACTGCTGATGAAGAAATGATGAACCTGCTGGATGAACATTTCAGTAAATTCTCTCCCGGTAAGATCGTGGAAGGAACTGTGGTCAACGTAGATGAACGCTCTGTTCTCGTGGACATCGGATTCAAATCGGAAAGCGCCATTCCCATCCGGGAATTCTCCAGTACTTCCCTGCCGGAAATCGGTATCAGGATCAAGGTTTATATCGACTCCGTCGAAGATGGTTCCGGAAGACTGAAACTTTCCAAAAAGAAGGCAGATTTCTACACAAGCCTGGAAAGACTGATACAGGTCAGAGATAATAATGAGACCGTAAAAGGTATTCTCAGACGCCGGGTGAAAGGTGGCATGATTGTGGAGATAGATAATCTGGAGGCCTTCTTGCCCGGATCCCAGATATCCACCAAACCGATACCCAACCTGGATCAGTTCATTGGCAAGGAATCCAGTTTTAAAATCCTTAAAATAGACGAAGAAAGAAGAAATATAATTGTCTCCCGCAAGAAAGTGATGATGGAAGAACAGGAAGAGAAACTCAAGGACCTGCGGGACCGGATCGTGGAAAATGCCGAGCTGGACGGGGAAGTAAGGAATATTACTGATTACGGTGCCTTCATCGATCTGGGAGGGATAGACGGTCTGCTTCATATCACCGATATGTCCTGGGGTCATATCAATCATCCATCCGATATGCTTAATATCGGAGATAAGGTTAAAGTGAAGATTCTCAACTATGATGAAGAAAACGGTAAAGTATCTCTCGGTATCAAGCAGCTGGTACCTCATCCCTGGGAAAACATCGAGGTAAAATATCCTGAAGGAACCATTGTTTCAGGCAAAGTGGTGAATATCACTAATTACGGTGCTTTCGTGGAACTGGAATCCGGAGTGGAAGGACTTGTTCATGTATCAGAAATGTCCTGGACCAAGAAAGTCAAACATCCCAAACAGATATTGAAGGTGGGTGACTCGGTTAAAGCCATAGTGCTGGCCACTTCTAAGGAAGATAAAAGAATATCACTTGGCATGAAGCAGATGGAGCCCAATCCCTGGCTTACCATTGAAGAAAGGTATCCAGTGGATTCTGTGATTGAAGGTTCTGTTAAAACAATCACACCCTTTGGCGTTTTTGTGGAGATTGAAGAAGATATCGAAGGGTTGATCCATATTTCCGATATATCCTGGACAAAACGTATATATCATCCCAAGGAAGTTTTCCATAAAGGCCAGAAAGTTGAAGTAAAAGTTCTTTCCATAGATAAAACCCTTCATCGTATTGCTCTGGGTGTTAAACAATTATCCACCGACCCCTGGGAAAATCTCGATGAAAAGCTGCCCATAAACACGGAAATCAAGGCCAGAATTGCCAAAATTATCTCCAAAGGCATCCTGGTTGATGTACCGGTCGATGACTATACAGTAGAGGGTTTTGCTCCCCTGTCCCATCTGGGTATCCCCGGACTGAAGAAAGCCGAACTAGCCTTTGAAGTGGGTGAAATAATTCCTGTGAAAATCATCGAGCTGGATCTGGAAAATCGCCGTCTGATCCTGAGTATCAAGGCTTTCTTCTTCGCCAAAGATGGCAGTGAATTCCAGGCGTTCCTGGATAGCCACCCTCTGAAATCTCCACCCCGGAAAGAAGCCGAAAGAATAAAGAAAGAGGACGATGAGCCTCAGGCTGCCTCCGATGTGAA
>JAFGEH010000088.1 GCA_016931665.1 Candidatus Cloacimonadota bacterium
GCAGCCTTCTTTCTAGCAGCTGATCAACCTGTATATCCGAGATATTTTCAACAGGATAATAATTTTCTTTATTTCACTGGCCTGGAAATTCCCGTGGCCATCCTGGCTTTCTATTGCCTGCAGAATAAAAGAGAAGCCATCCTGTTTATTGAACGAGGAATTCCTGAGCTCGAAGTCTGGGATGGGCGCAAGATGAATCTGGATGAAGCAAAGAATATCAGCGGTTTATCCCGAGTAGACTTTCTGGACCAGTTCGACTACATACTGCAGAATATTTTACCTTCTCTTTCCCGATGTTTCTGTGATTTCGGCAAGGTAACACCGAGTGGAATCTTGGGGAAAATCCAGGTCTTAGCTGACAATTTGAAAAAACATTACCCTCAGCTTGACTTTGCCAGTGTAACTCCCATGATGCAGAATCTCAGGAATTTCAAGGATGACTGGGAAATATCACAAATGAAAGAGGCAATATCAGCCACAGCTGAAGGGATATTATCGATCATGCGTTCTGCCCGGCCCGGCATGTGGGAATATGAACTGGAAGCTCTTTTTAATTATGAAGTCCAGCGCAGGGGATTACACCATCTGGGATTCAAATCCATCATCGCTGCCGGGGTTAATGCCGCTACCCTTCATTATATTCAGAATAATTCACAGATAAGAAAAGGAGATTTGATTTTACTCGATGTGGGAGCAGCCTGCCAGAATTACAGTGCCGATATCACCCGCACCTTCCCGGTGGACGGTAAATTCCATCAGCGGCAGAAAGATATTTACAACGAAGTGCTGGCAGTTAATCAAGCCATCATTGGAATGTGCCGTCCCGGGATATCATTGCCAGACCTGAATCAGAAAACCGTGGAACTGATTACGCAATCTCTCAGGAAACTGGGTTTGATTAATGAGGATGCTGAATACAAAAAGTATTACATGCACAGTGTCTCCCATCATTTAGGTTTGAATACCCACGATCTGGGTAGCCGCGAGTCGGTTCTGGCAGAAGGCAATGTGATTACAATTGAACCGGGGATCTATGTTACGGAGGAAAATATTGGCGTCAGAATAGAAGATGATATCCTGATTACCGCCACGGGTTATGAAAATCTGACTGCATCTGTGCCCAAAACAGTGGATGAACTGGAAGGATTCCTGCGCCAGGGGAGGAGTTGAAATGAAAACAGTAATCTATCCGGGAACCTTTGATCCTATCACCAATGGCCATATCGATATCCTGAAGAAAGCCAGCAGGGTATTTGATCAGGTGATCCTCAGCGTAGCTGAAGATACAGGGAAAAGCACTCTTTTCTCTGTGGATGAAAGAGAACAAATATGCCGGGAAGCTGTTCGTGATATCGCCAATGTACAGGTGATGAAATTCTCGGGGCTGGTGGTCAATTTTGCCCGGAAAGTCAATGCCATAGCCATGATCAGAGGTTTAAGGGCTATTTCGGATTTTGAATATGAACTCTCCCAGGCTCTGATGAATGAAAAACTTTCTGACCGCTTCAGTACAATCTTTTTCGTACCGGATTATAAATACCTGTATCTGAGCTCCTCCATGATCAAGCAGGTGATCTCACTGGGGGGGAGCATTAACAATCTTTTACCTCCCGGGGTGGAAGAAGCGCTACGGAAAAAGCTGAACCTTTAATTATGTACTGGAAACATGGGAAAAATACCAAAAGTAAGAAACATGACAGAATCAGAAGTGTATCGAAAAAAATAAAAATAAAGGAGCATATCGTGACTACGGAAAATCAGAAAAAAATCAATGTGAAAATTGATGAGGCTGTAGGAGAAGGCATATATGCCAATTTCTTCATGATCACTAATTCCCCCTCGGAATTTATTCTTGATTTCGGCCGTATCCTGCCCGGCTTACCTAATGCGAAGATCTACAGCAGAATCTTAACCACTCCCCAGCATGCCAAACAGTTCCTTCATATCCTGCAGAAAAATATCGATAACTTTGAGAAAAACCATGGTGAAATCAAACTACCGGGAACCCCGGAGGAAAAGGATATCGGCTTTAAAAGTTCGGGACAAAATGCTTGACTGCAATAACTAGAAAATACTTTTTGAACTTTCTGTAAATTTGGAGTTGTAAGTACATAAATTAAGGAGCTTTAACGAATGAAAAAAGGTAAAATTCGCAGCCTGATCATTGCTGTGGTACTGATTGTGACTTTATATTATTTCCTACCATTAGTCGTTCAACAGCTGCCTTCTTTCTGGACGGAAAAAAGACTCAAGCTGGGACTGGACCTGCAGGGTGGCTCTCAAATACAACTGGAAGTTGATTTTACGGGTCTTGAATTAACCCAGAAAGAAAGAGAAGATGCAGTGAAAACCGCACTGGAAATAATCCGGAACCGTATTGACCAGTTCGGAGTATCGGAACCTTCGATCCAGAGAGTTGGTAATACCAATCGGATTGCTATTCAGCTTCCGGGCTTAAGGGACGCCGGTAGAGCCAAAGAACTCATTGGAAAAACTGCCCTGCTGGAATTCAAATTACTGGCAGATTCCGATCAGATCCAGGAAACATATCAGGTTCTGGACAAATATCTGGATGAGAATGTTGACCGGTTCAACTACCTGGAAAAATTCGTGGATGTTGAAGTATCCGAAGTAACCGATATCCTGGAAGCAGATGTCGAAGATACCACCGCTGCCGAAAGCAACAGGATTTTCACTAAATTAACCACTTCCCAGCAGGAATATCCCATGACTATTGATTTCCAGAATATCGCACTCTTCAAAACCCTGCTCAAAGATGAAGAATTCCTCAACCAGATACCGGAAGGGCTGCAGGTTGCCGTTGGCAAGGAAGATAAAAACGATATTTATGCTCCCCGGCCGGTATACGTGCTTTATGAAAAAGCAGAGATCACCGGACAATATCTGGAGAATGCCAGCGTCAAGATCGGCCAGGGGTATGACCCCAAAACCTCAGGCAAACCCTATATCGCGCTCAAATTCAACAAACCCGGTGCCAAGATGTTCTCCAATATCACAGGACAGAATATCAAGAAGAGGCTGGCCATCGTTCTGGATAATGTGGTTTATGTCGCACCGGTTATCGAAGATAAAATTCCCAATGGAGAAGCAAGGATTACCGGTAATTTTACAATTGAGGAGAGTAACGACCTGGTAATTGTACTGAATGCCGGTAACCTGCCAGCACCAGTCTCAGTAATCGAAGAAAGAAC
>JAFGEH010000089.1 GCA_016931665.1 Candidatus Cloacimonadota bacterium
CGAATTCGAGGATAGTGGCGTCATTGGTGCGATATCCCGGGATTAAGGTATTAAGATCAGAATCCCCCGGTAAACCATTATTGCCGGAAATGCCGTCAGATATATTAGGACCGATGGCATTAGCTGCATATCCGCTGCTGAGGATCACACCTTCATCAATGGAAATACCGGCAGAAAGGCCACCCGAGAATAATCCCGAGGCAATATTTGCTCCTGTATATACTACGTTGGAAACGGTAACATTATCTCCCAGCAATGTGTTGATCAGATCATCTATAGTAACAACACATCCATCCAGGACTTGAACTTGCAAACCCCTGCCAGAATTTAATTTTTCTATTGAGGTAGCAGAGTTTATCCTCTCATTCGTATTGCTAAAAAGAGAAAAAAACAGGCATAAAACTGCTAATATCATACCGATTCTTTTTATCATATATCCTCCCCCGGATAGTTGATAACTATTTTTTTTTCATCTTCCGATTGAAAGTTTTATTGTCAATAAAAATGACTTCACCTGCCCCAATATAATAGAAAACAGCCGGGATAAACTTCCAGATGCAATTCATAATTCTGTGCTAAGAAATCAGTGTTGACAAAATAACCAAACCGCAAAATAAGAAAAGACAGTATATTATAAAAAGGGTATAGAATGCGAGATAACCTTCGGAGAGCCATATTTCTGGACCGGGATGGCACCATCAACCCGGACGGTAAGGGTTATATCCGTTCACCGGAGGAGTTTAAGGTCTATACCTATGCCGGAGAAGCAATTAAGAAACTGCAGGATTCAGGTTTCCTGATTTTTATTGTCACTAATCAATCCGGGATTGCCCGGGGTTTATATACAATGCAGGATCTCGAAGCCATCCACCTGAAAATGAAAGAACTTCTTCAACAGCAGGGCGTTTCTCTGGATGAGGTTTTTTTTTCACCTTATCATAAGGAAGGAGTTGTAGCACCCTATAACATTGACCATGAAGACAGGAAACCCGGTTTGGGTTTATTTTATCAGGCGATGAAAAAATATACTTTCGAAAACAAAGAATCCTATATGATCGGTGATAAATACACTGACATCGAATTTGGTAAAAAGGCTGGATTAAGAACAATCCTCGTTTTAAGCGGTAATGGCTCCACTGAGTTCAGAAATGATCGGGAATCCTGGGAATATCACCCGGATTTTATAGTGAAAGATCTTCTCCAGGCCAGCAATTTGATTCTCAGTCTTGAGGAAAAGAAATGAAGTACACTTATTATCTGATTTTATTGTCTATATTCATATTGAGTTCCTGTGGGGAGAATAATGTGGAACCTCTCCCCCCGGACGGTGCTCCAACCAACCTGGTCGCTCTATTGATAGATGGTAATAGTATCCAACTTACCTGGCAGGATAACAGTGATGGCGAGCTGGGTTTTTTAATCCAGAGAAAAATCGGAACGGGAAATTTTTCTGATCTGACAACTACCCAGGAAAATACGGAAATTTTTATTGATAGTCTGCTGACGAGTAATACAGGATATCAATATCGGGTAGCGGCTCATTTCGGCAACAGCCAGTCGGACTGGAGCAACACAGCATCCCAGCAGACCCCTATTGACCCACTGGCCCCTTCCGATCTCAGGGCGTTAAGTGTTACTAATTCCCTGGTTTCTCTCAGGTGGAATGATAACAGTTCTGATGAGACGGGGTTCATCCTGCAAAGAAGAATAGGAAATAGCAGTTTTCAGAATCTGGCAGAATTCGAGCCAGAAATTGTAAATTATCAGGATGTGGATATTATCCCCGGTAGTGCTTATGGCTACCGGGTTGCTGCTTCCAGGCCGGCTGGGTTAACGGACTGGAGTAATATCCTGGAAGTAACGGTTCCTCCTCTGTTAACCGGGCTTTTCTTTGGCTCCGATTCTACATTCGAGATCATGACCTGGAATATCGAACACTTTCCCAAAAATGACCTGACCACGGTGAGTTATGCAGCAGAGATTATCCAAACCCTGGATATCGATTTGATAGCCTTACAGGAAATTGAAAGTTACAGTTATTTTAATAATCTGTTGGCAGCTTTGCCCGGCTGGGACGGATACCGGGCCAGCAGCGCTGCTTACAGTATCAACCTGGCTTATTTATATAAAATTGATACAATAAACATCGGTTCGATCTTTGAAATATATGAAGATGACTGGTATGCTTTTCCCCGCAGTCCGCTGGTGATGGAGTTTACTTATAACGGAGTACCCTTCGTGTCCATTAATAACCACTTAAAAGCCGGTGGGAGCAATGATGATGAAATCCGGCGCCGGGAAGCCAGTGAGAATCTGGAACAGTATATAGCCCAGTTCTATCCATATTCCAATGTTATTATGCTGGGAGACCTGAATGATGAGATTCAGGAACCTGAGGCAGACAATGTATTCTGGAATTTCATCCAGCTGCCCGCCTTATATAAATTTACAGATATGGCAATTGCTCAGGGTAGTTATCTGTACTGGTCCTATCCGACTTATCCCAGCCACATCGATCATATCCTGATTACCAATGAGTTATTCGATGAATTCGAACACCCGCTGTCCGAAGTGCTGACAATCCGGATCGATCATTATCTGAGTGGCGGCTGGAGCGAGTATAACAGTAATGTTTCCGATCATCGGCCGGTAGCATTGAAGCTGTATGTAAATTAGGAGGCTGAGTGAGGATTATATTCTTTGTTTTAGTTTTATGTTTTGTTTCAATGCTCGGGGGGCAGGTCAGAGATTCGGAAATTCCTGAACTGCGGCCGGGGGTGATGCTGGATTCCCTTAGATTCGGTGCAGAAGGCACCTTAGAAATCATGACCTGGAACCTGCAGAATTTCCCCAAGCATGCCTTTACGGTTGATTATGCGGCAGAGATCATTCTGGCGGCTGATCCTGATCTGGTCGGATTACAGGAGATCACCAGTGAAGAAGGCTTTCTGTACCTTATTCAGAAGCTGAATGAAATAGATAACCGGAACACCTGGCAGGGTCATAAATCCATTAGTGATGAATGGGGTCATAATCTGGCTTACCTGTATAAATCAAACCTGTTGAGAGTAAATTCCGTTCAGGAAATCTATCCCGCTGAAGAATATGATTACGCCTTTCCCCGCCGGCCACTGATAATGGAATTTCACTATCATGATCAGAACGTTCTTGTTATCAATAATCACCTGAAGGCTTTTCCCGGTAAAGAAAACGAAGCCAGGCGCAGTGAAGCAGTAAGATTGCTGCATGAATATATCAGAACTGATCTGAATGATGAAAATGTAATAATAATAGGTGACCTGAATGATTATATTACCGATCCTGATTCGGTTAATGTCTTCAACCTGTTCCTGAATCAGCCGGATGAGTATCTTTTCACTGATTACGAAATAGCAGCGGATACTCTGGCAGACTGGTCTTATCCTTATTGGAAATACAGGGGTCATATTGACCACATACTCATCAGCAATGAATTATTCGATGAATTTGAGGCAACTGGCAGGGATGTGAAAACAGTTGTGATCGATCGTTTTATGGAGGGCGGAGAAGATAGCCGGTATCAATTCATTAGCGATCATCGTCCGGTTACAGCCAGATTCAGGTTTGTGATTGATGATTAGATTTCAAATTGAGATGAATGCTCAAACCGGAGAAAGGGAGTTCAATAATGGAAAATGAGAATCAATTGATCCAGATACGCCGGGAGAAACTGGCAAAGATAATTTCCCTTGGGTTGCCGGCTTTTCCCAATCAGGCGAAGAGAACGGAAATGATTGGTGATCTCTGGCAGAATGAAAAAAAATATCTAGCGGAGCAGAAAAAGGTTATCATCACCGGCCGTTTGCAGGCTCTCCGGCGTCAGGGCAGGAGCGGTTTTGCCAATTTGACGGATGAAACCGGCAGAATACAGCTTTACGTGAGGCAGGATGAAGTAGGTGAAGCCAATTATGAACTCTTCAAGCTGCTGGATCTGGGCGATTTTCTCCAGGTAGAAGGGGAATGCTTTCTCACCCAGAGTGGAGAATATTCGGTCAAGGCTGGTAAGCTGACCATTCTGGGCAAGAGTCTCCGGCCATTGCCGACAGTCAAAGAGAAGATGGTGGAAGGAGAGAGGAAACGTTACGATGAATTTGCCGATATTGAACTGCGCTACAGGAAACGATATCTCGATCTTTTGCTCAATCCTCAGGTCAAGGATACTTTCAGAATCCGGGCTGAAGCTATCAGGCTGATCCGGCGATTCCTGGAAGAAAAAGGTTTCCTGGAAGTAGATACTCCTATCCTGCAACCTCTATACGGCGGTGCTAACGCCCGGCCTTTTACAACTCATCATAATACC
>JAFGEH010000090.1 GCA_016931665.1 Candidatus Cloacimonadota bacterium
ATAGCCAAAAGGGAGGAATATCCAATTCTGATGTTCGATGATGTACTGGCCGATCTCGACCTCAAGCGCACAAACAATATCCTGCCTAGCCTGCAGAACTGCCATCAGCTCTTCATTGCCACCCCTAACCTGCCTGCGTATCAGTATCTAAATCTCCCTATCATTAATCTGGATGAGCTTCATGAAACCGGATAAGAAAATTTTCGGCTGGGTAATGTATGATTTTGCCAACAGCTCTTTCACAACTATAATAGTCACAGTGATATATAGTGTTTATTTCAAGCAGGTTGTAGTAAATTCCGGAGAACTGGGAACGGCTCTCTGGGGAAGAGCTGTCAGCATATCAATGTTGCTGGTGGCATTGTCTGCACCTGTTTTTGGAGCTATCGCGGATCATTCCCGGGCAAAAAAGAAATTTCTCTTCTATAATACTTATCTGGCTATCATTTTCACTGCTTTGCTCTATTATGTCCGTGCCGGTGATATTTTCCAGGGAATGCTGTTTTTCATCATTGCTAACTTTGGTTATAATAGCGCTAACGTTTTTTACAATTCCCTTTTACCTGATATCGTTAGCCGACAGCATCTGGGTAAGGTATCCGGATGGGGCTGGGGGGTTGGTTATATAGGAGGATTGCTTTCACTAATTCTGATCCTGCCCCTGGTAAAAAATAATCTGACCAGATGGGCTTTCCCGGCTGTTGCTGCCTTTTTCTGGCTGTTTTCACTGTTCACCTTTATCCTGTTGAAAGAAGTCAGAAGAGGCTCTAAACGCACTAATTATCTGAAAACAGCTTTTCAGAGAATCTCTCTGACTTTCAGAAATCTGCGCCAGTTCAATCAGCTGGTAAAATTCTACATCAGTTATCTTATCTACAATGACGGCATAGTAATTGTAATCAGTTTTGCAGCAATCTACGGTGCCACCCGTTTCGGCATGTCCGGACAAGAACTGGTAATTTATTTCATGATCGCTCAGGTCACGTCGATCGTTGGTTCTTTTGTTTTCGGTTACCTGGTTGATAGAATCGGGGCCAAGAAAAGTATCTCCATAACTCTGCTTATCTGGATCGTTGTTGTCCTAGCAGCTTTTTTCTGCATCAACACCCGGCAGTTTTATCTGGTAGGATTGCTGGCCGGTATCGCGATCGGCTCCAGCCAATCAAGCAGCCGGACTATGCTGGCATTATTAACTCCCGCTGATAAAATGGCAGAATTCTTCGGTTTCTATTCCTTCACAGGTAAAATGGCTGCCATTATCGGTCCCCTCGTCTATGGCGAAATTTCCCGGATTTCCGGTTCACAACGCTGGGCTATTCTTTCTGTACTGCTGTTTTTTCTGACGGGATTATTTACTTTGCAGTCCGTCAATGAAACTGCCGGCCAGAAAAGGGCCGAAGAATGGTCCAAACCCAATATTATGAATTCATAAAAAATAATTTACAAATTCCCGACCTCCTCGAATCTGACCCTGAATATTTGATGGGGAGGAATTATGCTCAGATCATTTCTGATTAGTAAAATCCACCGGGCAAACGTAACTCAGAGAGATCTGAATTATGTTGGAAGTATCACAATTGATACTGACCTTTTAAACAAAGTGGGAATGCTGGCCAACGAAAAGGTGGAAGTATATAATATCAGCAATGGTAACCGATTCCATACCTATATAATACCCGGTGAGGCCGGTTCCGGAATCATCGGAGTGAATGGAGCTGCAGCCCGTCTGGTTAGCGTTGGGGACAAGGTGATCATCGTTACCTATGGTTTGATGGCAGAAGAGGAATTCAGAGCCCATAAACCAAAAGTTCTGGTTATAACAGACGAGCAGAATCATGAGTATTATTTGAAAGATTGATATGAAACTGATAACAACCATTCCGGAAATGCAGGAGTTATCAACCAATTGGCGAGTTGTAACCGGATTTGTACCCACCATGGGCTATCTGCATGCAGGCCATTTAAGCCTGGTGCAAAGGGCGGTCGCTGAAAATCAGAACGTGGTGGTAAGTATTTTCGTTAATCCGTCTCAGTTCGGGCCTGGTGAAGATTATAACAATTATCCCAGGGATCTGGAGAAAGATCTGGAACTGCTGAAAACCTGTCGTGTAACTCATGCCTTCCTGCCGAAAGATAATGATATGTACCCGGAAGGATATCAAACCTGGGTTTCAGTGGATGGACTTTCTAAAATTCTCTGCGGCAGGAGCCGGCCGCATCATTTCCGGGGTGTGACAACTATTGTGACCAAATTGCTTCATATTGTGAAACCTCAGAATATCTATCTGGGTGAAAAAGATTTCCAGCAATTGGTCATCCTGAGAAAAATGGTTCAGGATTTAAATATTCCCTGCCGTGTGGTCGGATGCCCTATAATGCGTGAAAAAGACGGTCTGGCCATGAGTTCAAGAAATAAATATCTATCTCTTGCGGAAAGACAGCAAGCCCTCTGCCTGTATAATTCCCTGCAACTGGCACAGGAATTGTATTCCTCCGGGGTGAGAAACAAGCAGGAGGTTGTAGCTGAGATGAAAGAATTGATTCTGAAGCAAAAGGGAGATATTGATTATATTGATGTGGTTGACCCCGAGAATCTGTCTTCGCTGTCGGAACTTGTCCGGGGAAGCAGAATTCTGCTGGCTGTGCGAATCGGTCAAACCCGATTAATCGACAACCTGGAAATCGTTTAACCTGTACAGAAATTTCGGACAATTCTGTGGAAAAAGTCGATGTACTGGTTATCGGCGCCGGCGTTGTCGGCCTGGCTGTGACCGAAAATCTATCCCGTCACCTGCCCGATGTTGTTCTGGTGGAGAAAGAGACAACTTTCGGCCTGCACACCAGCAGTCGCAACAGTGAAGTTATCCACTCCGGTGTTTATTATCCTCCAGGAAGCCTGAAAGCCACTCTCTGCATAACAGGTGCCAGACTAATCTACCATTTCGCTCAGGAGCACCAGATTCCTCACCAGCAATGCGGGAAAATTATCGTCGCTACCGTAAACAATGAACTCAAAGAATTAGAAAGGCTTTACAATAATGGCACAATCAATGGGGTGCAGGGTCTTCGTATCCTGGATAGTGAGGAATGCCTGGATCTGGAACCACGGATTAAAGCCCTAAAAGCACTCTGGGTGCCGGAAGCAGGAATAATAAATACCCATAAACTTATGCAGAAGCTCGCCAGCATAAGTGAAGATCAGGGAGCATTCCTTCTTTATGACATGGAAGTAACCGCCATTGAATTCAATCAGGGCAGGTATCTTGTCCGTTTTGGCAATGGTGAAATCTTCAGCACCCGTATCCTGATCAATGCCGCCGGATTATATGCTGAACAGGTCGCCAGGATGGCCGGAATAGATACAGAAGCATCTGGCCTGCGTATCTACTGGTGTAAAGGCGAATATTACAAAACCCATCTCTTCACGGATATCAGGCATCTGGTCTATCCTGTACCAGACCCGAAAGGAGTTTTTCTGGGCATCCATCTGACGATCAACCTTAAAAATGAAATCAGATTCGGACCTAATGCCTATTTCGTGGAAGATTTAAATTACGGGATGGATGAGAGTTACAAACCGGACTTCATCAATGCCATTACGAGATACCTGGACCTTCCACTGGAAGCACTGCATCTTGATGATTGTGGTATACGGGCCAAGCTGCAGGGACCGGACAGCGATTTTCGGGATTTCTACATTCAGGATGAATCAGTCAGAAATCTTCCGGGTTTTATCAACATCATGGGCATTGAATCACCCGGTCTCACTTCAGCTCTGGCCATAGCAGAGTTTGTGAGAAATCTCGTCAGCTGATTATTCTTTGCCTTCAGCTTCCTTCTTGTTCTCAATATATTTGATTATCAAACATTTAAGACTTTTATTAACACAGGAGGCAAAATGTCCATGAATGAGAAATTCTTATACCATATCTGGGATGCACAACATCTGCAGACGGATTTACACACTGAAAGTGGCGAACAGGTAAAAGTAATATATCCGGGAAGATGGAACACTGATGCCGGACCGGATTTCAAGGAAGCCATCATTAAAATCGGGGATCAGGTCAGGCGGGGAGATGTTGAAATCCATTTGTGCAGTTATGACTGGACTGCGCATAAGCATCATGAAAACAAAGATTTCAACCAGGTAATCCTTCATCTGGTGTATGAGCATAATGCTCAATATACGCACTCAATCTCAGAAAATAACAAACTGATAGAAATACTCGTGGTGAAAGACAAACTGAACGATGATATCAATAAATTACTTGAGGCCTACCGGGAGAGGCAGTTCCTTCCTTCGGACCAATTTTGTGGACTGTTTGCCGGTTTGGATCTGGAAACGACCTCACTGATGCTGCAGAATTTCGGTAACATAAGATTAAGGAAGAAAATCGACCGTTTTGCAGCTGAACTGTTTTTTTCTGATTTCAATCAACTCCTGTATCAGGGAGTTATGGAGGCTTTGGGTTACAGCAAGAATAAATTCCAGATGCTGCAGCTGGCCCTTATTCTGAATTATGCTTTGTTGAAGAAGTTTTATTATCAGGGAATGACGCTCGATCAGCTGATCTCGATATTACTGACCAGTTCCGGTCTGCTGGAACGAATGCCCGTCACCTTCCCCCGAGAACTGATCAGTAAATGGATCGAATTATATGCACAGCAGGATTTTTTCATTGAAACTCTGGAAATTGAATGGCATCTTTTCCGGATAAGGCCTCAGAATCATCCGGCGATCAGGCTTATCCAGATTGCTGATTTCCTCCATCGCAGCCTGGATCACACATTTTTCTACAGTATTCTGGAATTGTTTTCCTGTCGCCAGGATGAATTCAGGACTATTGAATTTACCAGGAAACTGTATCAGCTTTTTGCCGACAGTTCCGGAATAATTCCCGATTCTTACAGGCTTGGGCATGAACGCATAGACATTATCCTGGTAAATATAATTCTGCCTCTGTCCATTCTCTTTGCCGAAAAGATGAATTATCCGGATTTTCAGAAAGTGGCCTGGGAACTGTATGCGGATTTTAAGGCACTGCCGGAAAATTACCTGATTGAGAACATGAAAAAATTCATGGATAGCAGTCAGCGTAAGCTGATCAGCCGGAAAGCCATATATCAGCAGGGTCTGATTCAGATATATTACAGTTTCTGCCAGCACCAGTATTGCCAGAGCTGCGAAAAAATCGGTAAAGAATCTTTTTTAAAATAAAAAAACAGCCACAAAGATGTGGCTGTAATTTTTCTTTTTTAACGAATAATTTTTAGAAATCCTTCAGTACATCCGCCAAAGTCGGATAACCAATTTCCTGCAGATCGTATTTAACCTGAACGGCTGGTTTATTGATTTTAATAATGCGCCTCAGGTCAATAGGAGTAGCAATTACCACCAGATCACAATCCGTGTTGTTGATAGTGTCTTCCAGGTCCTTTATCTGCTGTTTGCCATAACCCATAGCTGGCAGCAGTGTTCCGATATCAGGGTATTTGTCGAAGGTATCAGCAATGGTTCCGACTGCAAATTCTCTGGGATCAACCAGTTCCACAGCTCCAAATTTCTCTGCGGCGACCACTCCAGCCCCGTACGTCATTTCCCCATGAGTCAGAGTAGGGCCATCCTCCACAACCAGTACTCTTTTACCTTTGATCAGTTCCGGCTTGTCCACGGTTAACGGTGAAGCCCCGTCGATAGTCACAGCGCCGGGATTGTAATCCCTCAGGTTGTCCCGAACGATCTGGATTCCTTCGGGATCGGCCGAATCGATCTTATTGATCACGATAACATCTGCCATTCGAAAATTGGTTTCGCCCGGGTAGTAGCTGATTTCATGGTCAGGGCGGTGAGGATCTGCCACCACGATCTGCAGTTCTTTGTCCGAGGTATAGAATGGCGTATCATTATTTCCACCGTCCCAAATGATCACATCGGCTTCCTTTTCAGCTTCGCGGATGATAGCTTCATAATCAACTCCAGCATAGATTACACTACCCATATTGATATGGGGCTCATATTCTTCCATTTCCTCTATGGTGCAATGATGCTTCTCCAGATCTTCCAGAGTTGCAAATCTTTGAACTTTCTGTTTCACCAGATCGCCATAGGGCATAGGATGGCGGATGGAAACAACCTTGCGACCTTTAGCTTTCAGTACTTTCACTACCTGTCTGGTTGTCTGGCTTTTACCGCAACCAGTCCGTACAGCACAGATGGAGATCAAAGGTTTGCTGGTTTTAATCCGGCTATTCTTTACACCCATGAGAACAAAATCGGCGCCGGCAGCATTAACCAGGGCAGCATTATGCATTACCCTCTCGTGAGGAACATCACTGTAGGCAAAAATTACCTGATCCACATTGTACTTTCTGATAAGATTTGCCAGTTCTTCCTCCGGATAGATATTAATGCCTTGAGGATACAATTTTCCGGCTAACTCAGCCGGATATTTTCTGCCGTCAATATCAGGAATCTGAGTAGCTGTAAAGGCTACTACATCATAAGCGGAATTATCCCTGAAATAGAGGTTGAAATTATGGAAATCTCTTCCGGCAGCTCCCATAATGATAACTTTTTTCTGCATTTTATTCTCCTTCATTTATTATAATTTATAATACCGGCCAAGCTTTGTGGAGGCCTTTTATAGTCAAGTATTTTCTCCTGAGCAGAGAGTTTATATGGTCATACAGGGCAATGCTGGAATAACTCCCGGAAATCGGTAAAATCCCCTGATTTCGGGAAAATTTAAAGAGAAGTTTTTCTTTACTTAAAATATGATATATTATATCTTGTTATAAAAAAATCTGGAGGATATCATGATTAATAAAGAAAGAGTTCAAGAGGTTCTTAACAAGGTAAGACCATCCCTGCAGGCAGATGGCGGCGATTGTGAACTGATTAATGTAAGGAATGATGGGGTTGTAGAAGTAAAGTTGAAGGGAGCTTGCGGAAGCTGTCCGATGGCCACCTTAACCCTGAAAGCTGGTATTGAAAGAGTTTTGAAAGATGAAATTCCTGAAATAAAAGAGGTTATATCTGTTTAACCATACATTACTATATGCGAGTATGCTAATTGGGAGGTCATATTGAAGCACGTACATTATTCGGATGTTCCCCTGGAACAGGTCAATATGGAGGGTGCCAGGAAAACCATGATCCGCTGGTTAATAGCGGAAAAGGATGGTGCCCCGAATTTTGCCATGCGTATGTTTGAACTGGAACCCGGGGGATTTACACCCTATCATGCTCATAGTTGGGAACATGAAAATTTTATTGTGGAAGGCAAAGGCGTTCTGATAACAGAAGACAGGGAAATTCCTTTTCAGCCTGGAGATGTTCTATATGTTGAACCTCAACTGAAACATCATTACAAAAATACAGGAGATACAGTTCTGAAATTTCTCTGCCTGGTCCCGCTGGAGAAAACACAAACCACTCAGCAGACGCTTAATCCTTTTGCTGCCGGTAAAGCTAATAATTGCTAAATAATAAAATCAGGAGATCACAAGTGGAAAAAGAATTGAAAAGCTTCTTTAAATCTCTGGTTCTGGCACCCAGTCCTTCGGGATTTGAGCAGCCGGCACAGAATGTCTATCGTTCCTTCGTTAAACCTTACGCTGATGAGTTGCTGAATGATGTCCATGGCAATGTTATTGCCCTGAAGAAGGGAACCGGTAAATTGCGGGTGATGATAGTAGGACATGCCGATGAGATAGGGATGATGGTACGTTACATCGATGATGACGGATTTATTCATTTCACTGCCATCGGAGGGATTGATGCCACAATTCTGCCTGGCCTGAAAGTGAAAGTGTATCATGGAAATAAGGTCTATCGCGGCCTGATCGGGCGGAAACCGATTCATTTACTGAAGGGTGACGAAAAAGGCCGTAGCCCCCAGATATCAGACTTATGGATTGATATCGGCGCCAAAAACAAAAAAGACTCGGAGAAAAAAGTTTGCGTGGGAGACTTTATAACCTTTGATCCCGGAATGGAAATGTTGAGCAGAGATCTGGTAACGACCAAAGCTACTGATAATAAATCTGGAGTTTTTGTGGCAGCCGGTGTATTAAAGGCTCTCTCCGGAGAAAAAACCAAAGCCAGTATTTATGCTGTTTCTTCCGTACAGGAGGAGATAGGTTTACGGGGTGCAACCACCAGTGCTTTCGGTATAGATCCACACATCGGAATTGCCATTGATGTAACTCATGCCACAGATTATCCGGGAATGGATAAGAAGCAGGTTGGTGATATCAAGCTGGGCGGTGGACCAGTGTTGGCCATCGGAGCCAATATCAATCCGCGTATCCTGGAATTACTGAAAAAAGCAGCTGCAGATGCCGGGATCAAGCCCCAGTTTGAAGCTGCACCCAGGGGAACCGGAACTGATGCCAATGCCATTCAGCTTACCAGATCGGGAGTAGCAACGGGGTTGATTAGTATTCCGAACCGTTATATGCACACTCCAACAGAAATTGTTTCTTTTTCCGACCTGGAAGGTACCGTAAAAATTCTGGCTGAATTTGTGCGAAAACTTGATGATAAAACCAATCTCATTCCCTGATGATTTGAATCTGCAGAGCAGTAGAGGTGTCATTCATCTCTACTGCTTTTTGCAGGCATATAAATGATAACTTATCTGGTTCGGGGCTGGCTGCTGGGAATAGCAACCGGAACCACCTGCCTTTCCACCTGCCTTCCCGTCTATCTCCCATATCTGCTTACTGAAGAACGTACAGGCAAACAAAGTTTCCGGATTGTTCTGGAGATCACAATTGGCCGTTTCCTGTCTTATATCGCCTTTGGTGCAATTTTTGGATTCGTCGGATCACGCCTGCCAGTAGAATCACGTTCCTTCTTTACCAGTCTGGCTTATGTTCTTCTTTCCATTTATCTGGTGATCTCTTTCTTCAGAATCCATAGAAATTCCAGGCATTGCCGTAATCTGATGTGGATGCAGCTCACCCGCAATCCCTTCCTGCTGGGAATTCTAACCGGGATCAGTTTTTGCCCTGCCTTTCTGATTGCGGTTTCCAATGCCATTGAGATCAGCGGTGTCCTTTCCGGGATCTCTCTGTTTGCCGGTTTCTTCCTGGGTACCAGCCTTTTCATTATCCCAATCAGCTTCCTGGGTGCCCTGTCCAGAATCACCAACCTGCGGAAGATCGCACTTGCTGCATCGATTCTGGTGGCAATATTCTTCTTTTATAAAGGTATATCCGGACTAATCCAATTTCAGCAGGTAAGAATTCAGGAGAATAATGCCTCTGACTCACTTCTGACAGCTGAGTCTTTTCTGGCAGGAGATTCTCTGTTTATCTATGCTCACAGCTTCGGAGAAAAATGGCAGATGCTTTCGGATGTACTCCTGGCAAAAGGATATTGCGTCCACATTATGAACAGCGAAGAAGACCTGGATAGAATTCCGGACGGAGCCGCACTCTTCAGCCATCTGCCGGATCACCGGATTTCTGAACTGCAGGTAAAACAGGCCTGGAAGGTCATCTGGCTTGATATCTCTAATTTCAACAGCAAAGAGGATTTTCAGCAACTGAATTTATTCCTGGAAAATGTATATTTCCGATTTAACCCCGTGGAAGGTTTTGAATTTACCGTCAGGAATCCCCCTCAGAACCAATTTCAGAATCAAAGAGGTGACAATGATTGAAGTGGAAGAATTATCGAAAATCTTTCCCCAGAAAGCAGGCAGTGATTTACGGGCCGTTGATCAGCTGTCCTTCCGGGCAGAAAAGGGCGAGATTGTAGTGCTTCTGGGAGTAAATGGAGCAGGTAAGACAACTACTCTGCGTATGCTCTCCACAGTACTGCAACCGTCCTCCGGTACTGCCCGGGTGGAAGGATTTGATATTGCCCGGGAGAGTCAGCAGGTCAGGTCACGGTTAGGCTTTCTCTCAGGAGATACAGGACTCTATGCCCGCTTGACTGCCAGAGAGGTTATTACTTATTTTGCCAGGTTGTACGATGTGCAGAAAAAAACAATTCCAGAAAGGATCAAGCAGCTTTCTGAGCTTCTGGATATGTCTGATTTTCTGGATAAAAAGATCGATCTGCTTTCCACAGGTATGAAACAGAAAGTATCCATCGCCAGATCCATCATTCATGATCCGCCTGTCATGATATTCGATGAACCCACAGCCGGTCTGGACATTCTCACAGCCCGTAATATCGTTAACTTCATCCATAGATGCCGGGACGATGGCAAATGTGTACTTTTTTCCACTCATATCATGCGGGAAGCGGAAAGGATAGCCGACCGGATTGTAATGATCCATCAGGGCAGGCTGCTGGCGGAAGGAACCTGGGACGAATTCAAACAGATCTCGGATCTGCACGATCTGGATGATATATTCATCAACTTCGTAAACCAGACCAGGGTTGGGGAGGCCTGATATGAACTGGAAAAAAGTTATTACAATCTACCGTAAGGAACTTCTCGACCTGTTCAGAGACCGCCGTACCGTACTCACTTCCATTATTGTGCCTATCGTGTTATATCCTTTGATAATGATAGGTTTTTCTTCAATAATGATCCGGCAGGAATCGAAGCTGGATGAACAATCCGTGGATATCTATTTTGAAGATAAAGCCAGAACCGAATCATCGTTCCGGATCTACGAAGCCCTGCAGGAAAATGACAGGATCAAACTGCTGATTGGAGAGGATTTCCAGGATGAGATGATAGGTGAATCCCTGGTGCATGCCGGTGTAATTATTCGAGACAGCTTAACGGCCAGTGGTTATGAAGTGATACTGATTCAAGTAAGCTATAATAAAGCCAAAGAAAAGAGTGAACTGGCTTATTCCCGATTGCGCAAAATCTTTCGCGATCTGGAGAAGGATCTCGTTCGGGAAAGGTTGGCTTCTATCAGAATCGATGAAGATATATTATCTGTTGTCGATGTGAAAGAGAACAACGTAGCCCCGCCGGAGGAAATGCTGGGCTTTTTCGTTGGCAAGATCCTGCCTTACCTGCTGATCATAGTAACCTTGAGCGGGGGAGCTGTTGTAGCCAGCGATCTGGTGGCAGGAGAGAAGGAGAGAGGCACTCTGGAAACAATTCTGGTAAGCGCTGCCAGCCGTTTGGAACTGGTGCTCGGAAAATATATGACCATTATTACTATTTCGTTTATCTCGGTGTTGCTTAACCTGTTCAGTATGTATTTTTCCTTCCGGCACATCATGTTTCAGAGCGGTGTTGAAACTACCGGGATGCAGCTTCCTATATCCAACTTCGCCCTAATCCTGGTAGCCATGATACCACTGGTTACCTTTCTTTCCGCTATTCTGTTGTCCCTGTCCACCTACGCCCGGAATATTAAAGAAGCCCAGAGCTACCAGATGCCCATCCTTTTTACCGGCATGATCCTGGCTATGATCAGCATGATGCCCGGTTTTGAATTGACCACTGGTTTCGCCCTGATCCCTATTGTTAATTTCTCTCTGCTTTTCAAGAATATCATGATGAATAATTTCCAGATGACTCCCTTCCTGCTGGTTATCGGATCTACCTTAGTGCTCGATCTGATAGCAATTAAAATAGCCATTGATCTATTTAACAAAGAAGGCGTTTTATTCCGTACAGCCGAAGAAAAATCTCTCAAATTCTGGGGTAAAGAAAAAGGTAACATCTTCTCACCTCAATTCATAATGATCTTCTTCCTTGTGGTCCTGATGGCTCTTTTTTATCTGG
Organism: Candidatus Cloacimonadota bacterium; assembly: GCA_016931665.1. GTDB lineage: Bacteria > Cloacimonadota > Cloacimonadia > Cloacimonadales > TCS61 > JAFGEH01. Next base: position 11,715 of record JAFGEH010000090.1, read on the forward strand.
GGGGAAGCTGGCAGTCACAGGATATCGTCCAAGGCCTCTTTAAAACCCAAATCTTCATTATTCTCTTACCAACTCTGTTGATTTTGAGAATATCCCGGACAGACATCGTATCCACGCTACGCTTAAAAAGAACCAGTCCCCTGAATATCCTGATGGTTCTGATCATGGCTTTTCCCGCCCTGCTGGTTGCTGTATCCATAAGCAATATAATCAATTTGATATATCCAATCTCAGAAAGTTATCTGGAAGTAATGAAAAATCTGATGAGTACCGAAAACAGGTCATTCCTCTTCACTTTGGGTCTGGTGGCGGTTCTGCCCGGTATCTGCGAAGAAGTAATGTTCAGGGGTTATCTGATTAATGGTTTTACCCGCAGGGGGCTCTGGTCGGCAATCATTGTTTCGGGAATTTTATTCGGGATCTTTCATCTGGATCCTTTCCGGTTTCTACCAACTGCGGTACTGGGAGTATATCTCGGTTATCTGACTTTACGTTCCAACAGCCTTCTGCCGGCTGTTTTTGCCCATTTCCTGAATAACGGTTTAGCGATAGTTATTACGAATTACGGTAACGATCTGCCCTTATTCAGTAAAATATTCCCAAATGAGGAAATACCCATCTGGTATGGAGTACCGGCTCTTCTGATACTGATAATTCTGCTGAAGATATTTGACAGGATCAACCAGAGAGTACCTGAATTGCCAAATCTGGTTTAGATCGGAGGTTTTATGTGCGGTATAGTAGGATACATCGGTAACAGGAATGCTGTTCCGATAATAATTGAAGGATTGAAAAGGCTCGAATACAGGGGTTATGACAGTTCCGGAATTGCCATCATCAGGCAGGATAACCAATTGAAACTTTATAAACAGCAAGGGAAGATTGTTGACCTGGAAAGATCACTCCCTTCTCCAGCTGAGCTGAACGGGGTGGTGGGGATTGCCCATACCCGCTGGGCTACCCATGGGGA
>JAFGEH010000091.1 GCA_016931665.1 Candidatus Cloacimonadota bacterium
CAGTATGACTGCCAGAAGTCGGCACTCAGTGTGACAAATTGTTTTGAGCAATTATAATCATTGATAATCGGTGTTTATCGGTGGTTAATAAAAAAAGGGGTAGGGAATTAAGAAGTCAGTAGCCAGAATAAGGAACACTGGCCGGTTCATTTCAATTCCCGCTTCTCCGCTTCTTAACTTTCGGTTTGGCATTGACGCAGTCAATGCACTCCAGAGGAGGGAGGTAAGAATACAGAAACCATTAGCCAGCAGAATCCTGCTTCATCAGAATCAGCAAGCTTGGTCAGCAAGAAAAAAAAATCTTGCAAATTGTATGAGTATTAATTTGTCTTCCACATCAACGAAATTCAGGAGTGGAAAATGAAAAAAATGCTGACGGTTTTGGTGATTTTCCTGTTTTTTTCTGTGAATGTTTTTGCTCAAAGTGCTGTTCCGGCGGACCTGATCTGCCAGTCTGATTCAGAAGAAGAAACAGAATCCAGTGAACCGGTGATGGTTTTTGAAGATTATTTTACGGATAACAGTAATAGCTGGTATACGGGAGAAGATGAAGAAATGACGACCAGGATCGAGAATGGCAAGTATTTATTCCAGAACAAGACAGATGGTGATTACTACGTCTGGAACCGCGCCTATCTTGATGACGGCGAGGATTTCAATATCACTACCAGGATCCGGCATACAGGTGGAGTGGATGATTATGGGTACGGCCTGGTCTGGGGTATGGAAGATATTGACAATCATTATTATTTTCTTATTTCCCACAATGGTTATTACCAGATCGGCAAATATAAGGAAGGTGAAATATACATCAAGGTGGAATGGACGCAGAATGCCTATATTAATACACAAAGTATTAACAACAAACTTACTCTCCGGAAAGTGGGTGATCAGCTTAAATTTTATATAAACGATAATTACGTTAATCAGATACAATTTGAATCTTTTTTCGCCAACTCTCTCGGTTTTGTGGTCTGGGAAGCACAGACGATCGAGATCGATGATCTGATCGTGGAAGGTTATAAAGATTGGGATGCAATCATGATGGATTATGAAGATATCTACGAAGATATGCTCTGGGATCTGCTGGACGAAGAGTAGGACGAATAGAATTTCTGACTGGATTTTTTTCCAGCAGAGGCAAGCAGGATATCAAATCCAAGCAGTATGACCTGATACAGAGCAGGAGATTCAATCGATAGAGATCTGTGAAGTAGAGCACGGAAAGCCTGAATATCAGCTTTTAGAGCTGGATACTAGATAATCAATTCCTTGCCGATCTCGCTGAAATATTTCTGATACTGGATCAGCGTATCCTGATAGACTGTTTCGATCTGCTCAAGAAGTTCATCAATACCGATCAGGTCTCCATTTTTCCCTTTCACTTCGATCTTATAGCAGACTTTAGCCACACCCTTGGCACCCAGGTTGGCACTGGAACCTTTCATTTTATGAGCCAGGGAGCGGACGGCATCGGCATTCTGCCCGTTCAGGGCAGTTCTTATGGATTCCAGGTAGCCAGGGTATTCCTCAATAAAGGTTCTGATCAGCTCCAGCAGCAGATTACCCTCGTCATCGCCAATATCCAGCTGCTTGATGGAATCGATCATTTTCCAGTCCATTATATCATCTGCTCCCCGGCCGGATGGTGTTGGTGCCGGACGGGTTTCCATGATTCTTTTACCCCAGAGTTCCAGAGCTTTTTTGATTCCTTCGATAGTAACTGGTTTAGATATATAATCATCCATCCCGGCCTGCAGGCATTTTTCCTTATCACCCTGCATGGCGTTGGCAGTCATGGCGATGATTTTGGGTCGGGTAGTGGCAGGGTATTGCCTGATAATTCTGTCGGTCGCTTCCAGTCCATCCATTTCCGGCATCTGGATATCCATGAAGATCAAATCGTAATTCTGGCGTTCCAGAGCCTGCAGGACTTCGAGGCCATTGGCCGCAACATCTGCCAGGTAGCCCATTTTTTCCAGTATCTTCAAAGCTATTTTCTGATTGATGGCGTTATCTTCCGCCAGCAGGATGTGCAGCGGGATCTGGTTAGCCATGGTTATATCAAGGATCTTGCCCTGGGAGGCGGTCTGATCGCTGTCGTGGCCTGGTTTGTTGGCAATAAGACTGATAATACTGTTGAACAGCTGGGATTGTTTGATGGGTTTTGTCAGGAAAACATTGAAAGTGTTTTCGGGGATTTCCAGATCTTTCGGTTTTCCTACGGAACTGCACATGATCAGGGGTAACTCGTCAGGTTTGAATTTTTTCCTGATTTCAATACCAAGTTCAACTCCATTCATTTCCGGCATATGCATATCCAGCAAGGCCAGGTCGAAATCTCTTTTTTCCGAAAGGACCTGCAGAGCTTCCGGCCCTGTACCAACCGCCAGAGGGTTCATCTGCCAGTGTTCACACTGTAGGCTGAGAATTCTACGGTTGGTCTCATTATCGTCAACAATCAGGATCTGGGAATCTTTCAGCTCAGTGATTTTTTCAGTCATCTCTTTTTTAATTTTCAGGCTGGCGGCCGTGGTTTTAATAGTGAAGAAAAAGGTGGAGCCTTTACCGTATTCGCTTTCCACCCAGATCTCTCCTTCCATCAGGTTGGTTAAGCGTTTGCAGATGGCCAGTCCGAGGCCTGTACCTCCGAATTTCCTGGTGGTAGAGGAATCTACCTGGGAAAAGGCCTGGAACAATTTATTCAGCCTGTCCTTAGGAATACCGATACCGGTATCTTTTATGGCAAATTCCAGGGTGAAATGGTTGTTACGGCTTTCCCGGTTGGTAACGGTGATCAGGACATCCCCTTTTTCGGTGAATTTTATGGCATTATTCACCAGGTTGACCAGGATCTGCCGCAATCGAGTGATATCGCCAATGATGATGGCCGGCACGTCCGGTTCGATAATATAAACCAGATCAAGTTTTTTCTCTGCTGCTCGGGTGGCCACCAGATCGAAAGTTTCTTCAATGCAGGAGCGTAACTCAAAGGGTTGTTCTTCCAGTTCCATTTTTCCGGACTCGATCTTGGAAAAGTCCAGGATATCATTGATGATGGTCAGCAGGCTGTCTCCGCTCAAGCGGATGGTTTGGACATATTCCTTTTGTTCAGGTGTGAGATCCGTATCCATCAGCAGGCCGGTCATTCCGATCACACCATTCATGGGAGTTCTGATTTCATGGCTCATGGAGGCGAGAAAATCAGCTTTAGCCCTGGCAGCATTCTCAGCCAGCAGTTTGGCTTTTTTCAGGTCGATCTCGTTGTTCTTGCGTTCAATAGCCATTGCGATCTGTCCGGATACGAATTCCAGGATCTCTTTATCTTTTTCTGTATAGAGCAGGGGGTTGTCATAGCTTTGCACTGCCACGACCCCGATTATCCTGTTTCTGATCTTAAGGGGTACGCCCAGCCAGACCCGGGAGGGTGTTCCCACCTGTTCAACCTCGCCTGAAGAAATCAATTTCTGCTGGATTTCTTCAGTAGCCAGCAGGGTTTTACCGGTATGGATCACATAGCCTGTGAATGTCTTGCCAGCGGGGAAAGACCTGTATTCATCTTTCTCATCTACCTGGTATGGCAGGGAAATAGTATCTGTATTCTGGTCGTAAAGGGCAATATAGAAATTTGCGGTATCGATGATTTCACCCAGGACTTTCTGAATGAGCTTAAAAAGCTCTTCAGGCTTCTCCAGGGCATGCACGGCATTGGCAATTTTGTATACGGCAGCCTGTCGTTTCTCAAACCGTTTCCGGAGAGTAACGTCCAGAACCAGAAAGAGGTAGCCGGTGCCGTTACCCTGGTCATCACGCATGATAGTGGCCAGTACTTCACCCATATGTTGCTCCCCGTCGGCTGCTATAAATTCCATCTGAAAAGGGGAGATCACTATATTAGATTTCAGTTTTTCGAATTCAACGATCATTTTTCTTCTACCCTGTTTACTAAGGAAGGGCAGCCTGACGATCGAGCGTCCCAGAAATTTATCCGGATCATAACCCAGCCAGTCCAGAATCCGCTTATTGATGTCAGTGATTTTTGATTCATTATCGGTGAGGATAATAGCTTCCGGGGAGAGCGCGAACATATTCCTGTATTTTTCCCGGCTGGCTTGCAGTTCCGCTTCCGCATTTCTCTTATCTGTAATATCCAGTGAGTATTCTATCATCTGGATTATATTACCATCTTTATTGAAGATCGGATAGCCATTGACCTCAAAATAGCGCTTATTACCTTCCCGGTCGAAGGTTATATGCTCTACCTTAACCGGGTTCCCGGTCTTTTTTATCAGGTCGAGAGGGCAGGGGTTGGTTGCATCGGAACAGGGTTCCTGTCGGTTGTATCGGAAAGCGTGGCAGGTGGTGATGGAAGAAGTGGAGGACATTCTCCGGGCAGCGGAATTGGAGACCATTATCGAGTAGTTTTCGGCGTTGATAACCAGGAAAGGATGGGTGAGGGAATCGATGACAGTGCTGAGGAATTCGTTTTGTTCCCGGATTTTTCTATCGGCTTCCTTACGCCTAGTTATGCTGTGAGCCAGCCCTTCAATGGCAATAACATTACCCTCCGGGTCAAAGATGGGATATTCCGAGATCTCCAGATTGGCAAGGGAACCATTTTTATGGATCAGCTCTACCTCAAAAGTCGGTTGTTGTTTGCCCTGGATAGAAAGTTCGGTAAATTTTCTGGCAATTTTATTAACAGAATTATTAGTAAAAATGCTAAGAATATTGGCTGAGAATTCCTCTGTGGAATAACCCAGGACATTTTGCACAGAAGGGCTGATATAAAGATATTTTCCGTTTATATCGTGTGTATAGAAGAAGTAGTCTTTCTGCAGGTTTTCGGTGAGATGTCGGAATTTCTCATGGCTTTCTTTGAGTTCTCTGGTTCGCTGTTCGAGCTCGGTATTAAAACGGAGTAACTTATCTGTTTTATTCCAGTTTTTGAGCAGGGAATCTACCAGGGATAGCATTTCATCTTCCGTGAAAGGCTTGCGGATGTAATAATAATCGTGTTTTAACGCTTCCCTGATCTCAGTTGGTGATTTATCGTTATAACCGGTAACGAAGATAATGATGACACCGGGATCAATCCCGCGGATTTTTTCAGCAACTTCAAATCCGGAGAGGCCGGGCATCCGGATATCCAGTATGCATAATGGGACAGTGCCGCCGTGATCATGATTTTCCCGAAAGGCTGCCAGCAGGTCGCTTCCATTCTCATATAACTGAACCTGGAAAGGCACCTCATCAGTCTTGATGATCTCGTCATTCTCCAGCATGAACATAGTCTGATAAAGATCGAGCAAGATCGGATCATCGTCTGCGATATAAATCTTCTTATTCAAATCTGTCCTCCCAAATATTAAAAAAACGAATAACAGAATGATACTTATTATTATGGAGTCAATGAAAAAGAGAATTCTCATCCGGGATATGGCGGCAAGTCAGAATTCATTGAATTCAGAATTCCCTCAGGTTATTGGCAGCAGGATTCCTTTTTTACCGTTAAATAAATTATTGCAAAAATACTTGTCTTAAAAATCTCCCTTCCAAAGTTGACTTCAAATAGAGGTAACAATGAAATTGATCTATAATCCGATTTTTCTAGAACATGACACCGGTATGCATCCGGAGAACAGGAAGCGATTATCTTCCCTGGGCAATTTACCGATAACTGAACTGGAGGACGGTGAAAAATACCTGGAACTGATACATTCTCCCGGATATATTTCTTTCATCAGGGAAGCCTGCCAGCAGGGCGGACACATCGATAACGATACAATCATCTCTCCGGGAAGTTATCAGGCTGCCATCAAGGCAGTAGCTGCTACTATACTAGCTTCCGAAACCGGAGATTTCGCCCTGACCCGTCCGCCGGGACATCATGCCCATGTGGACAGATCCAGTGGTTTCTGCCTGTTCAACAATGTGGCCATCGCCGCCAAATATCATGCTGATCTCGGCAAAAAAGTATTGATTTTCGATTTTGACGGTCATCTGGGAGATGGTACGGTGAAATTCTTCTATGATTCGGACCGGGTTTTATATTGGTCTATCCATCAGTATCCTGCTTTTCCCGGGGGAGGTTTTGCCGATGAGATCGGTATAGGCAGAGGAAAGGGCTTCACGATAAATGTGCCTCTACCCCCCGACAGTGGTGACGAGATATTCATGGATGCGGTTAACAGTTTTCTACCCATTGCCAGGGAATTCCAACCGGACATTGTGGCCATCTCAGCTGGTTTCGATTCTCATCAGTACGATCTACTGCTGGATTTGAGATTGTCGGTGAATGCCTTTTACAAAATGGGTGTGATCATTTCACAGAATTTCAGCAATTGTTTCGCAACTCTGGAAGGTGGTTACAACATCAAGGAATTTCCCAGATGCCTGTATAATTTCGTAGACGGGATTAACAAAGAACCGATGAAATACTCGGAAAGGGAGACGGATTCCATGATCCAGGTTCATTATGAATATGAAGGCCGCAAAGCGCTGGCTCTTCATGCCCTTTCTCCTTACTGGAAATCAATTTAAGCAGAGGAATAAAATGGAAACGAAAAAGCTGAACAAAATTTTCAATCCCAAAGTTATAGCCATAATCGGTGCTTCCGCCAAAGAGGGCAGTGTCGGTCACGCTCTGATGAAGAATATTATCGGATCCGGATTTGATGGTATCGTCTATCCGATCAATCCCAAGAGATCCAACATTCTGGGGGTGAAATCGTATCAAAGCCTGGAAGAGATTCCCGATAGGGTAGATCTGGCGATAATAGCCACTCCTGCCCGAACAGTTCCCGAGGTCGTGGAAAATTGCGGTAAAGCCGGAGTATCCGGTATTCTGCTGATCTCGGCAGGTTTTTCGGAAATCGGGGAAGAAGGCAAAAAACTCACCGATCAGATCAAGGCCAGTGTTCGTAAATATGGCATGAGGATGATCGGACCGAACTGCCTTGGCTTCATCAAGCCTTCCATCTGGTTGAATGCCAGCTTTGCCACCAAAATGGCTCTGCCCGGAAAAATTGCCTTCATCTCCCAGAGCGGTGCCCTTTGCACGGCCATTCTTGACTGGTCGGTGGAGCAGAATGTCGGCTTCAGCCATTTCGTTTCTATCGGTTCCATGATCGATGTCAGTTTTCATGATCTGATCGATTACTTCGGCAGCGATCCTCATACTTCCAGTATTCTTGTCTATATGGAATCATTATCCGATGCCAGGAGTTTCCTGAGTGCTGCTCGAGCCTTTGCCCGGAACAAACCGATTATCGTGCTCAAGGTAGGTAAAAGTTCTGAAGGTGCCCAGGCAGCCATGTCTCACACCGGCAGCCTGGCGGGTAACGACTTCGTTTTCGATGCAGCTTTCAAGAGAGCCGGTGTGATCCGGGTAGACACAATCGAGGAGCTGTTCAATATTGCTCAATCGCTGGCTATGCAGGAAAGGCCTTTGGGTAACAGGTTGGCAATTATCACCAACGCCGGTGGACCGGGTGTGATAGCCAC
>JAFGEH010000092.1 GCA_016931665.1 Candidatus Cloacimonadota bacterium
TACTATCTGACTACCAGAAAGCATATTGAGCAGCTGGAAAAGGTTTAAGGAATTATTATTCAGGAAAGGCAGCTTCCCGGGGGGCTGCCTTTTTTTTTATTCAGGTGCTTGATAACCGGTGTAGGTGAGACCTTGGGGACCATACCAGGTGCGCACTTCGGCTGTAAATATACCTGCCACCACTGCCGGATCGGCAGCAATCAGCTCTTCTGCTTCTTCCAGGGTCTCAACGGAAAAGATGAAAATACCCGCCAGTCTGTCGTTCTCCGGATCTCCGGTTCTGGCAAAGGGACCGGCTATCAGTAATTTACCCGCATTGGCCAGCATCTCGATATTCTCCAGATGGCCCTGCCCGATCGCTTCCAAATCCATGCCCTCTGCCGGTTCAAATTCGAGATTACGCCAGAGGAAACCCATATAATAAACAGCCATTTCATATTCATCCAGATCCAACCCGGCCAGAACTGAGATTGATAAATATATGAATAACAATACTATAAAGGTAGTCTTCATTCCTTATTTCTCCTTTGCCTTCACTAACAGCCAATCAGCTGAATATTCTGCTGTCAATAAATAATGAGAATGAATTATCTGATTGACAAATCCGTTATAGGGCAACTGACTGCTTAAGAAGGGAAAGGAGTTATTATGGATATTATCGAGATACTCAGGAAACTTACCCTGGCGTCGGGTATATCCGGTTATGAAACGGAGGTGGCTGCCATCCTGCAGGCGGAAATGCCGGATAAGATAAATTACTCCAGGGATAGAATGGGAAATCTGGATTTTCACTTTCCCGGAACGGAGGATACACCTGTAATTCAGTTTATCGCCCATCTGGATGAGATAGGTTTTATAGTATCGGATATTACCGAGGAGGGTTTTCTGCGACTGCAGCCGATTGGCGGCTGGGATCCTCATATTCTGCCGGCCACTCCACTGCGGGTGATCAACAGTGAAAGCAGAGAATACTACGGAGTAATCGTCTCCGTACCCATTCATTATCAGAACAGGGAAGCCGGCAACCAGCAACCGGGTACAGATGATTTTTCCTTGGATGTCGGGGCCGATTCACATTCCCGGGTTGTGAACGATTTCGGGATCAGCCTGGGTGACCCGGTGGTGCCCTGCACGAATTTTCATTATCAGCCTGAAAGTGGCAGGGTTTTCAGTAAAGCGCTGGATGACAGGGTGGGGATTGCCGCGCTGCTGGCCATAGCTGAAATACTGCCCGAAATGAACCATCCCAGTCATGTTGTTCTTACCGGCTCTGTACAGGAGGAAGTGGGGGCCAGAGGAGCATTGAGTTTAAGCAGAAGAAGCAAAGCGGATATCTGCATCGTTTTGGAAGGAGCTCCGGCTGACGATGTACCGGGGATCAGGCATCACGCTCAGACTGCTCTTGGTAAAGGTGTCCATATCAGATTATACGATCCTCATATGCTGGTGAAAAGGGAGTTAAGCGACTTTCTGATCAAACTGGCCGCAGAAAAGGGGATTCCTTATCAACCGGCAGTCCGTAAGAGGGGAGGAACCGACGGAATGCATATCCATACAGCCAACATTGGTATCCCTACTATTGTTCTGGGCGTACCGGTCCGCTATACCCATACTCCGCACAGCCAGATGTGCCTGTCGGATTTTCAACATCTGATCGAGTTTCTGGCCGTCATTATCCAGAAACTCGATACAGCAACTTTAGCAGGCATACTGCGAACCTGATGATGAATCCGGTATCAGGCAACCGGAACGGATAAAAAAAATCCCCCTGGTCAGGGGGATCAGAGGATTAAGCAAGGAGGTAAGGTTTGCTAATCCACTCACAAGAGCGCAGAGGGTTTACGCTCCAGTCTTTTTAAATTTATTCCAGCCTTCCCACAAGCATTACAAACAAGGGCTCTCCAGCCTGCGTCATATTCACCACCGCTTCGTTACTATTTTACTAGTCGCAAATAATATTCCAATCGCTTATTTATAAATATATCAACTAGTTATGAGAATTCAGGTTAATCAGGTCTGTTCGTTTTGGTACGAGTTCTGTTCGTATACGTACGAAAAAGAATCTGGTATAATATATTACATCCGGGTTATTTTAAAAATATGGACAGTGCTGCTTTCATGAAAAAAATGACTGTGAGAAGGAGACAGAATGCGAAAACTATCTAATCCCTATAACAGAATGTCAGGTTTCAGTTGTTTTGGCTGCGGGGTCAGTAACCCCTGCGGTTTGCGAATGGAATTCTGGGAAGAAGGCGATGATTTAATCTGCTTCTGGGATCCGCAGGATCATTTTCAGGGATATAACAATATACTGCATGGCGGAATTCAGGCAGCCCTGATCGATGAAATTGCCAGCTGGGTTGTATTCTGGAGAATTAATACGGCCGGAGTTACATCCCGGCTCCATATCACCTATAAGAATCCGGTATATACCAATCAGGGACAGATCAGATTAAAGGCCCGCCTGCTTCAGGGCAGGAAGCGGATGGCCACTATCGCAGTTGAACTGTTCAATGCCAATGATGAACTTTGTACTACGGGGGAAGCTGTTTATTATCTTTTCTCCCGGTCAGAATCGGAGGAAAGATTCGGTTTCAGGGGTAAAGAGGATTTAAGAGAATAAAAAAAGCCGCAGAAATTTCGGTCTGCGGCATAAAACTCACCTGATAATTACTACTTCTTGGGTGCTTTTTTGGGTTCTGGTTTCTGAGCTGGTTTAGGAGCAGCTTTAGTAGCGACTTTTTTCTTCATCACCCACCTCCCGGTTTTATGATTTACTTAAAATAACCTTATTTTTTCTGAAACAAATATTTTTTTTCTTCAATAAGATAATATTTCTCAAACAGCCGCCAGCTTCTAATTGACAATTAATATAAGATTATGCAATAAAAGAAGATAGGAAATATGTAATTTTATTCGATCTCCCTGAAATTATGTACTTTTCGCTGCTTTTTTTCTTCCCTGCTGCGGCAGATTACACACTGGCTGGCATAGGGCAGAATCCTTAGTCTGCCTTCAGGGATGTACTCGCCACAGATCTCACAGATACCATAGCTTTTTTCATGGATCCGGTTGATGGCCTGATTGATTACTTTTAACTTTTCCAGCTCGCGATTCAGGAAACTGATATTCATATCCAGGTTCTCATTATCTGTAGCCAGATCAGCCAGATGCAACGGAAAGGAAGAAGCATCGCCCGATAACTCTTTGGTCCCCATTTTAATGGTCTCACTGATACCGTTGACCGATTTGATTACCCTGTCCCTTTCCTCCTGCAATATCTGCAGGTAATACTCAAGTTGAGACTTGGAAAGTTTTTTCACCGCCATAATCATCTCCCCGGATTTTCACCTGATGCGAACAGAACTGCTGGTCAATATATTCGGAATCAGGGCAAAAACAAATTTTTTTCTTGACGCAAATCCAGTTTTCCAAAAAAAACATACCGAACGGTCGGTACAACAGGCTGACGTTGTTAAATATAGGGAGGATAAATGGAATCAAAGCAGCGGATTTTACTTTCTGCCCTGCGCATCTTCCTCAAAAAAGGCTACAAGGCAACATCCATCAAGGAGATCATGGATGAATCTCAATTTACTAAAGGTGCCATCTATCATCATTTCTCCAGCAAGGAAGAATTGTTCCTGGAAACCATCGACCTGTTGTTTGACACCTTTGCGGAATGGGAAGCTGAACTCTATAAAGATCAGAATTCCCTGCACGAGATCCTGCTGCGCTATTTTCAGAGTCTGGGTGAAATAAGGCTTTTCATGCAAAATCTGGCGGGTGATAACACTGTGGATGAGTTCAATTTCTACCTGCTGATGATGGAGGCTTTCATCAATTTTCCTGAGATCCGGGAAAAACACCGGGAAACTCATCAGAAAAATAACAACCGGTTCATTACCTTGCTCAGGGCAGCTCAGCAGGAAGGAGTAATCCGTAATGAAATTGAATGTGAAACGCTGGCTTTGATGATCAATGCTCTTGGAGAAGGAACCTTGATGTATCACATTCTGAACGAACCGATCGACCTGCAGCAGATCGGGGAGAAGATCTTTACCAATATCTGGAATGGGATAGCTGTCAGAAAGGAGTAATAAAA
>JAFGEH010000093.1 GCA_016931665.1 Candidatus Cloacimonadota bacterium
CAGGCAAGAACTAACATGCAGAACCTTTTACGAAGCCTGGAACTCAATCGGCAATCAGAATAAGAAACCTCATATTGGTCAGAAAGGTTACGCTGTCTTATGGAAAAATGAATTGACACAATTCTGCTTCCGGAAAAATTGTTCCTGCTTATTAAATTATGAGATTAGTATTTGTAAAAATAGGAGTTAATGATGAAAAAAGGTATTCATCCCGATTATCATAAAGTTTCGGTTAAATGTGCCTGTGGCAACACTTTCGAAACCAGATCCACCAGTCAGGACCTGACAGTTGAGATCTGTTCCAACTGCCATCCCTTCTATACCGGCAAACAGAGAGCCATAACCAAGGCCGGACGGGTAGAAAAATTCAACAAGAAATATAACACTGAAACCGAAACAGCTAACGAAAAATAGAGACACTATAATATTGCACCACAACCTTTAATCAGGGTTGTGGTGCTTTTTTTTGAGGAAACTTATGTCTGAAAATAAACAGGAAATCCAGATCGGCGGTCAGGCTGTGATTGAGGGTGTAATGATGCGAGGCCCTGGTCGCCTGGCTACGGCTGTGCGCAGGAAAGATAAAACCATTGAACTCAAGATAGAGCAATTTGAATCCGTAACAAAGCGTAACCGCTGGCTGGGAGCACCGGTGCTCCGGGGATTTGTAACCCTGCTGGAAATGCTGATCATTGGTATCAGGACATTGAATTTCTCTGCCTCCCGGGCGGAACTGGACTGGACAGCCGAAGAGCAGCAGAATTCCAGCCGAAAGAGTGAAAACCGCAAAAAAGCGGAAGAGATCTTGAGCTTCATCCTGGCCTTTGGACTCGCCTTCCTGCTTTTTGCTTTCCTGCCCTATCAGATTGCGGCCTGGCTGAAACTGGCTAAAGAAAACCTCTTCTTCAACCTGTTTGCTGGCTTGATCCGAATCATTTTCTTCGTGGTCTATGTCTGGCTGATCGGACGCATGAAAGATGTTAAACGGCTTTTTCAATATCATGGCGCCGAACATAAATCCGTTTTCGCCTATGAACAGGATGCAAAGCTTGACCCTGTAACCATCCGCAGTTTCTCAACTTTTCACCCGCGCTGTGGCACCAGTTATATCTTCTTCGTCTTACTGATTTCAATTCTGCTGTTTTCTTTGATCGATACTATAGTGGCAGCCATCTGGACCATCCCTCCGGTGATGATCAGATTGGCATATCACCTGCTGTTTTTACCGCTGATATCAGGGATATCCTATGAAATACTTCGCCTTTCCAGCAGAAATATCAGCCATCCCCTGGTCCAGCTGATGACCGCCCCCGGCCTGGCTTTGCAGAGGATCACAACCCAGCCACCGGATGACGAACAGGTAGAAGTTGCCCTGATCGCCATGAAATGCGCTTTGGAGATGGATATTTCCGATTACCACGGAATCAGGATTATAGAATAAATATACGGATATGATATGATTCCAGAAGATAAAATTTCCCTGTTCAGAAGAGAATATTCAAAGATTCAGAAAGAACTCTCTGATCCTGCCATTCTTGCCGATCAGCGCTACTATGCAGGTATATCGCGCCGTTTCAAAGAACTTGAAGAGATTATAAACATTGTGGACAACCTGCAGGAAATTGAACATAAGATCAAAGACAGCCTTCACTTCATACAGACAGAAAACGATGCGGAATTAGTTACGCTGGCCAGGGAAGAACTCGAAGATTCACAGGCAAAGCAAGAAGAATTACAGGAAAAGCTCAAGGAACTGTTAATCCCCAGAGACCCCAATGACAATAAGAATGCCATTGTCGAGATCCGGGCTGGTACAGGCGGAGAAGAAGCAGCTCTTTTTGTAGCCGACCTTTATCGTATGTATTCTTATTATGCCGAAAAAATGAAATGGAAAAAGAACGTAATCTCGACCAACCCTACCGGCATTGGCGGTTTCAAAGAAATAATTTTTCTGCTGGAAGGTAATAATGTTTACGGGACCATGCGCTATGAAAGCGGTGTACATAGGGTCCAGCGTGTCCCGGAAACCGAATCTTCAGGGAGGATTCATACTTCTGCCATTTCTGTGGCTGTTTTACCGGAAGCTGACGAAGTTGATATTGATATCAATGAAAAGGATCTGAGGATAGATGTTTATCGTTCTACCGGACATGGCGGTCAGAGCGTTAATACCACCGATTCAGCTGTACGTATCACCCACCTGCCGTCCGGACTGGTTGTTACCTGCCAGGATGAAAAATCGCAGATTAAGAATAAAAACAAAGCCATGAAAGTTCTACGTTCCCGCCTGCTGGATCTGGAAATTGCCAGACAGGAAACGGATATCGCTAAATCCCGTAAAGTACAGGTCGGTACCGGCGACCGTAGCGCCAAGATCAGAACCTATAATTTCCCTCAGTCCCGGGTTACTGATCATAGAATAAATTTGACATCCTACCGCCTGAATTCCATCCTGGTAGGAGAATTGGAAGAATTCATTGATGCCTTGAAGCTCGCACATAAACAGGAACAGATGAATAATTAGAATGTGGCTGATCGTACTGATTCTGATAATCGCTTTTTTTGTAATGGCTGGATTCTTTTCCGGAATTGAGACGGGTCTGATTTCCGTTGATCGCTTTAAACTGGAAAAAGATGCCAGAAGCAACCAGAAGAAGAAGAAAATCCTTACCTTCCTGGAAAACCCGGACCGCATGTTCGGAACCACTCTCTTCGGAACCAATATTTCCATCGTTATCATTTCTTCACTCAGCATGTATCTTCTGCACTATCTCAGTCGGGAAAACAATATATCTATTCCGGAACAGACTTGGACACTTATCATTGCCGGGCTGATATTGATTTTTGCCGAGATAATCCCCAAAGCTGTCTACCGGGAAAATCCCAACCTGCTGGTTCCCAAATATTTCTCTCTGTTGAACTTTTTCAGCCTGGTCCTCAAACCCTTCGTGAAATTCGTCGCCTTTCTCAACAACTTCCTGGCCCGAATTTTCCGGCTACCGGGTAAAACCGGCTATCACCTGCTTACCCGTGAAGATATCTCTTTCATGCTTTCAGCCACGGAGAATGACGGCCTTTTACAGGAACACCAGAGAGAGATGCTGGAAGAAGCTCTGGAATTTACCGAACTGAAAGCTGAAAATGTAATGATTCACCGCACCGAGATAGTTGCCCTGCAGCAGGATATGCCCATCGAAGATGTAATCCTGCTGGCTAAGGAAAAAGGCTTTACCCGCTTTCCGGTATACGGCGAAGATCTGGATGATATTGTTGGTATTCTCATCATCTACGATTTGATTAAGAAACCAGATCTGAAAAATCAGAAAGCCAGAAATTTTATCAGGGAAGCCTATTTTGCCCCGGAAACCATGGATGTCGATACCCTGCTGGCCGAGATGCAGAAACGTAAAAGAAGCATGGCTATCATCGTTGATTCTTACGGCGGAACGGCTGGACTGGTTACCATTGAAGATATCCTGGAAGAACTGGTGGGTGAAATCGAAGATGAATTTGACACGTCTGGCCAGGAAGTCGAACAGGTAGATGAAAACACTTATCTGCTCCAGGGTTTCGTGGAAATAGACTATCTTAACGACGAATATGGCATGGAATTACCTGAAGGGGATTACGAAACTATTGCCGGTCTGATTATCGATCAAATGGCCAGAATCCCTGCCCGGGGCAGTCTACTTAAAATCGGAGATTGGGAAATAACAACGTTACAGGTAACTTCAACCAAAATTATCAAAGTTCAGATTTCCAAAGTCAATCAGGCTGGTTCCTGATGCCGGTAATAAAAACCAACGTCCTTACCCCTTTGAATGAAAATAAATTCATGTTTCTGCGTAATGTATTCATCACGATCAGGAATAAGAGAATCTCTTCTGTTGAGACAAGTACAGCTATCCATAGTTTTCGCGACTGGACTCATCTGCTTTGCTTGCCAGGATTTATTGATACTCATGTTCACCTCTCGCAATATTATATTCGGGGTAGGAATGGTAATGACCTTCTGAAATGGCTTCAGGAAAATGTATTCGTCGAAGAAGCCCGTTCACGTGATCAGGACTATGCCCGGAAATTAAGCCATCTATTCTTCGATGCATTGCTGCAGGCAGGAACTACTACTTCTGTGATCTATACTGCACCTCAATCCACTGCTTGTGAAATAGCTTTCGAGACCGCCCGGGAATTGGGTGTCCGGGCCATGATCGGGAAAACCATGATGGATACGAACTCTCCAGCAGATCTGCTCGAAAACAGCGATCAATCATTTCAGGAAAGTGTGGCACTATTCCAACGCTGGCATCAAAAAACCGATCTTCTGGAATATATCTTCTCTCCCCGTTTCGCTCCGGTCTGCACTCCGAAACTGATGCAGAGAATTGCTGATTTTACCCGGGCTAATAATGCGTTCATTCAAACCCATCTGGCCGAGAACACCGATGAGATATCCCTGGTAAAATCCCTGTTCCCCGATGTCGGCAGTTACACAGAAGTTTATCATAAATCCGGTCTGCTTGGCCCCCGTACTATCCTGGGACATGCAATTCACCTCAGTGAGAAAGAGATAGCGCTCCTGGCCGAAACCGAAAGCAAAATTGCCCATTGCCCGGATTCTAATTTCTTCCTGAAAAGTGGTTCCTTCTCTCTGGCCAGCATTAAAAAAGCCGGAATTGATTTTGCCCTGGCTACCGATGTGGGAGCAGGTACCACACTTTCCATGCTCGAAATGATGAAATTATGCAATTATCGTCAGTCAGATTACCGGGTCAAACCAGCCGAGGCTTTCTATTATGCCACACTGGCCGGAGCCAGAATTCTGGGAAAAGAACTGGAGATAGGTTCAGTAACAGCCGGTAAATTTGCCGATCTTATCTTCCTTGACCTTAATCCTGACAATTTTGCCAATGGAGAAGATCTACTCTCACATATCATATACCTGAACCGGGAGATTAAAGTAAAATCTGTCATGATCGCCGGTTCCACCGTATTTTCAGCATGATGATCACCCTCTAATCGTACTTCGAAGCCAAATTCGATCAGAGCCGCTCACCACTCATAATCACTTCAATTATATTTACAAAAAGGTTGACTTAAAGAGGTTTTATATTAGTCAGTCCCCCTGATTCAGGAGGCTTCATGGACAAGATAATACTGATCCCGATATGTATAATCAATCAGTAACAGCAAAGATGGAGGATTAATGAAGATAGTGGAATGTGTTCCCAATTTCAGTGAAGGTCGTGATCAGAAGATTCTGGATCAGATAGCGGCCGAGATTCGTTCGATAAAAGGTACAACTCTGCTGGACATCGATCCCGGGGCGGACACCAACCGCACAGTCTTCACCTTCGTCGGAGAACCGGAAGCAGTCCTGGAGAGTGCTTTTCTGGCCATCCGCAAGGCTGCTGAACTTATTGACATGAGTAAACATCAGGGAGCTCATCCCCGGATGGGAGCCACCGATGTCTGCCCTCTTATTCCTGTTTCAGATATCACTATGGAAGAATGCGTAGAGTTGGCTGGGAAATTGGGGAAAAGGGTAGGTGAAGAACTGGGTATCCCGGTTTATTTATATGAGTATGCTGCCAGCAAACCGGAATGGAAAAACCTGGCAAATGTCAGAAAGGGCGAATATGAAGCCCTACCGGATAAGATGAAAGACCCGGCCTGGAAACCTGATTTCGGCCCTCACCAATTCAACGCCAAGGCTGGAGCAACTGCAATTTCCGCTCGTGAATTTCTGATAGCTTACAACATTAATCTTAACACCAGGGATAAAAAGAAAGCCCATGATCTGGCTTTACTCATTCGCGAAACCGGAAAAGTTAAACGTGACAGTAAAGGCAAAATTGTACGCGATGACGAAGGAAACAAGGTTTACGAACCGGGTTTATTCACCCACTGTAAAGCCGTTGGCTGGTATATAGACGAGTATGACCGTGCTCAGATCAGTATCAATCTGACCAATTACAAGGTCACACCTCCCCATCTTGTTCTGGAAAAAGTAAGAGAACTTGCCACGGAAAGTGGAATCAATGTCACCGGCAGCGAACTGGTAGGACTGATCCCCAAAGAAGCCCTGCTGATGGCTGGTAAATATTATCTAAGAAGAATGGGTGAATCAGCTGGTATCCCTGAGATTAAGATTATCCAGACAGCTATTCAGTCTATGGGTTTATCCGATCTTGGCCCTTTTGAAATAAATAAAAAAATTATTGAATACAGCATTTCCAGCCGGGACAGGCTGATCGATCTATCCCTGGTAGAATTCGCGGATGAGTTATCTTCGGATTCTCCTGCCCCCGGCGGCGGCAGTGTGGCTGCCTTATGTGGAACATTGTCCGGTGCTCTTTCTGCCATGGTTGCCAATCTTACCTTCGGCAAGGCGGGATATGAAAAAAACTGGGATATTTCCGCTCAATTGGCAGAGAAAGGTCAACGAATCAAAGAACAGTTTCTGGCAGCTATCGATCAGGATACCCGGGCTTTCTATGCCATGATGGAAGCCCTGAGATTACCTAAGAAAACTGATGAAGAGAAGAAAATCCAGGAAGCAGCCCTGCAGCAAGCAACCCAGAAGGCGATCCTGGTTCCTCTGGAAACAATGAAACTGGCCTGGCAAGCCATGGAACTGGCCGAAAAGATAGCGACTATAGGAAATATCAACGCACTTTCCGATGCCGGGGTGGCAGCCATTACGGCTGATTCCGCCGCCCGAAGCGCCTATCTGAATATCAAGATAAATATGAGTGGGATTACCGATGAATCCTTTAAATTCAAGGTTCTCACCCAGGCGGATGAGCTGCTGGAAAAAATACATAACCTGGCAGTAAAAATTGAGAAAAATGTTAAAAGCAAATTGTGATTGATTGGATTATTTGTATTATAGTCTATAAGACTTTCGCCAGTAGAATTGGGAATTATGAAGAAATTATCTGATTTCAGCTACTCAAATTCTCTCACAATTACAGCCTGTTTTCTGCTCTTTATTTTTGTGCCTGTAATTCTTGCTGCACAAAGTATGGCAGTAATCGGCGATAATACTCCTTTTAATGACGATGGGCCATATTTCTTCTGGCATGATGACAGCCTGATCACCTGGTATTACTGCCAGGAAAGCCTTCATATCAGTGATCAGACCTTCCCTACCCGGAAATATTTTCCCGTTCACATACCTGAATTCAGAAAGGAATACACACTCAGTCCGGAAGG
>JAFGEH010000007.1 GCA_016931665.1 Candidatus Cloacimonadota bacterium
ATGGTGACAATTTTAACCGGATGGTAGGACAGGCAGTTATCGATGATATCAGAGAGTGATTTCCGGAATGAAGTTTCGTAACTGTAAGTGGTGTCGCAGTATCGGCAGCGCAGATTGCAGCCGGCCAGCCTGATGAAGATACAGGGATATCCCGCATAGGTTGTTTCTCCCTGGATGCTGCAGAATATTTCGCAGAGATTAATCATCAAAATGGCAGATAGGGGAACTGCTTGTGATAGCCCAGAATTTCATCGATTCGGGCTGTGATTTTCTGAGGTTGTCCGATCACGAATTTAGTTGAATTCTCTGTCTGAAAGAAAAAATAATCGTCCGGATTGATCTCAAACACATCGAGCAATTCCCGATCTCCGTAGATTGGAGTGCCATCGTGCAGCAGAAGCTTAATATCTTCCATTTCCAGGTACAGCAGGTTTTCGAAGGGATCGGGGTGTTTACGACTGGTAATTACCAGATCGGCAGCAGAATTGCTGATCTCTGCCAGTCTGACAGGAAGCATGAGGGCTTTCACAGCATTGCGGGTGATCATGGAAAGAATATAGCTGCTATTAATCCAGGGATGGTAATGTTTGAATTGCCGGATCTCGGTGAGCAGATTGGTGCTACCGGACATAGTTGAATCGGTGCCCAGAACCAGATTCACTCCTTTTTTAAGGCAGGAATCGATGTCGATCGTTTTACCGATGAGGAACATATTGGATTCAGGGCAGCAGCAGATGGAAGCCCCGATTTCGGCGCAACGGGCAATGGCATATTCATTCATGGCAATGCCATGAATTATGAGGATATTGGGTTGCAGAAGGTTGAGTTGCTCGAGTTTACTGAAGGCGGCTTTAGCGGCTTCATCCGTTCCTTCCGCCAGATGAAGTATGAAAGGTATCCTGCCTTCTGTTTTCTGCCATTCCTCAACAGCTGTACCACCTCCCCACCAGTTACCGAGAGAAAGGGAATGGCATTGTCGGTAATCTCTGATCACATTAACGGGGAACATATCGTAATATTCGTCTTTCTGATTGGGTCCGTGATCCTGCACTATGGCGCAGCCTGAGAAAATATTCTTATAGACACCCAGTTTGGCCAGGAGAGGGGCATTGCCGTGTGTGAGTTCAAAAGTACCATCATTGAACCAGACCTTATTTCTTTCCTGAAACGAGGGTGAATTCTTCATTTCTTCTACCCAGATGTCAGTAGTGGGATAGGGGTTGTTTTCTCCAGCCCGGGGAACCCAGTTGCCTATCAAATGGTCATGACTGTTAATGAAAGGTGGATAGGCTATGCTGTCGGGAAGTTCAAGCAGATGGACATTTTCCCTGATTTTGGCGGAGTGAATGGACAGAGCGAAATTTAAAGATGTGCGATCGGGGCTATGAACACAGATTCCAAGTTTGATTTTCATATTACTCTCTTTCAAACGAACTAGATCTTACAGCAGATTTAGCGAAACCAAAAATACAGGCAAGTATTTTCAGGAAGCTCGCCATCAATCATTATCTTTTTAGTTTCTGCAGGAGAAGAGGAATAACTTCAAAAAGGTCACCAACCAGGCCCAGGTCTGCTACTTTGAAAATGGGAGCATCGGAGTCCTTATTGATGGCAATGATATAGTCGGATGACTGCATTCCGGCCAGATGCTGGATAGCTCCGGAAATACCCACAGCGATATAAACGGTAGGTTTGATGGTTTTACCGGTCTGGCCTACCTGGTGCGGATAGGCTATCCATTCTGCATCAACGGCAGCCCGGGAAGCTCCTATAGCAGCATCCAGATGCCTGGACAGCTCTTCCAGTAGCTGGAAATTCTCTTTTTTCTTCAAGCCCCGTCCTCCGGAAACAACGAAATTAGCCTCGGTAAGATTAACAATCTGAGTATCATCCGGGACAAAACCCAGCATTTTTGACTGATTTATATTTTCTGGAAAACTGATTTCCTCCCGGATAATTTCTCCCTGGCGGGAATCATCGAGTAGAGCGGGATCCATTACTTTATGGCGTACTGTTGCCATTTGGGGCAAATGATTGGGGGTAATGATGGTAGCCATGATGTTCCCTCCGAAAGCGGGACGGGTCTGGAGTAATCTGCCGGTTTCCCGGTCAATTTCCAGTCCGGTACAGTCTGCAGTAAGACCGGTGTGCAATTCAACGGCTACCCTGGGAATGAACGATCTTCCGGTTACCGTAGCTCCGGAGAGAATGATTTCCGGTTTATATTTACGGGCCAGTTCGGTAAAGGCATGGCTGTAAGGTAGGTCGAGAAAATCTGACAATTCGGCATGATCGGCATAAATCACTCTGTCCGCGCCATAACTGATGAGTTCCCGGGTAAGATGTTCTATATCATAACCCAGCAGGACAGCTGTAACACTGGTTTCTTTATCTTCAGCCAGTTCCCTGGCTTTACCCAGTAATTCGTAGACGACAGAAGCTAGGACACCACTTTTCTGTTCTGCAAAAACCCAGATGCCCTGATATTGTGACCTGTCCAGAGCCTGCTGCCCATATTTGCGGATAATGATGGCATCAAATTTACAGGCACTTACACAGGCACCACAGAGAGTGCATCTGTCCAGATTTATCTCGGCTGTTCTATCCACCATTGAAATGGCATCATAAGCACAAGCTTTCAGGCAGAGGCCACAGCCGACGCATTTTTCAATGATAACTTCAATCATATTCAACCCCTGGTGCAATATAGTGGTTGAACTTAGAAAGGACCCGACATGAGTCAAGCAGATTTTGACTGGTGGCTGTAATCCTTTTTCAGTAGGCAGAATAAGTAGTTTATCCGGGTAGAAACCATAGCAGGTTGATTGCCCGTTTACCGTACGAATATATTGACAGCCGGAAGCCGGTTGAAATTTTGAGGCCAGTTCGGAGGAAGGATGAAGCAGGAGTTAATCAGGAATTTTTGTATAATTGCCCATATCGATCATGGTAAATCGACGCTGGCGGACAGGATGCTGGAAGAGACGCAGGTTATTGACAAGGCTTTCCGGGCGGAACAGATACTTGATGATATGGATTTGGAAAGGGAAAGAGGGATCACTATAAAATCACATGCCATCCGCATGGAATATCCTCTGGACGGTACCCGGTATGTCCTGAATCTCATCGATACTCCCGGGCATGTTGATTTTTCCTATGAAGTTTCCCGCAGTCTGGCATCTTGTGATGGCGCTCTGTTGCTGGTGGATGCATCACAGGGGATTGAAGCTCAGACTATGAGCAATCTCTACCTGGCTCTGGAAAATGACCTGGAAATCATTCCCGTGATTAACAAAATTGATCTGGCCAAAGCAGATGTGGAAGGGACTGAGCACGATATTGAAAACAATATCGGCATCGGTTCGGACCTGATTTACCGGGTAAGTGCCAAAGACGGAACCGGCATCAGGGAATTGCTGGCCGGCATTATCAGATATATTCCTTCACCCCTGGGCGACCTCAGAGCCACAGCCAAAGCCCTGATCTTTGATTCCTATTTTGATAAATACAGAGGAGTTATCATACTGGTGAGGCTTTTTGAAGGAAGCCTGCACAGGGGAGAAGCGATCCGCCTGTTTTCCACCCGGAAAGTCTACCATATTGAAGAAATAGGTTACCTGGGACTGGAGAAAATTCCTACGGCTGAACTGAATGCGGGAGAAGTCGGTTATATAGTAGCCAACATCAAAGAAGTAGCCGATGCCCGGGTAGGAGATACTGTTACCACTGAGAAGGATGGATGCCTGGAAGCCCTGCCGGGATTTCGGGAACCCAAACCGATGGTCTACAGCGGAATCTTTCCTCTGGATAAGGAAGATCATACTAACCTGCGAGACAGCCTGGGTAAGTTAAAACTGAATGATGCTTCTTTGACTTATGAACCGGAAAGTTCTCTGGCTCTGGGCTTCGGCTTTCGTTGTGGTTTTCTGGGCATGCTTCATCTGGAAATTGTCAAAGAAAGACTGCTAAGGGAATATAATGTGCCAATAATTACAACCACTCCCAGCGTGAAGTTTATTATCAATCTGACCGATGGCAGCCAGAAGGTAATCTACAATCCCGTTGATATGCCGGAACCGGCCAACATTCTCAATATCATGGAACCGATCATGGATGTGGAGATCATTGTACCAACGGAATTTGTGGGTAATATACTGAATCTGGTGCAGGAAAGGCGGGGAATTCAGAAGGATATGCAGTATATAGACGAAAAGAGGGTTGCCATTCATTATGAAATGCCACTGGTCGAGATCATTTTTGATTTTTATGATAAACTGAAATCGGTGAGTAAAGGTTATGCTTCATTAGATTATAATTTTCGGGAGTACCGTATTTCCCGGGTTGTAAAAGTGGATATTTTGATCAACGGGGAGAAAGTAGATGCCATGTCCTTCATCTGTCATGAAGACAAGGCTTATCAATGGGGTAAGAGTGTAACCGAGAAGTTGGGCGATGTGATTCCCAAACACCTTTTCAAGATTGCCCTGCAGGCATCCATCGGAGCCAAGATCATCGCCAGAAGCACAATCAGTGCTTTAAGAAAGAATGTTACAGCAAAATGTTACGGAGGAGATATTACCCGGAAACGGAAACTTTTGGAGAAACAGAAGGAAGGCAAGAAAAGAATGAAAGAGATAGGCTCTGTCAGCATCCCGCAGGATGCCTTCCTGGAAGTTCTGAAAGCAGACCGAAGTTGAATTCATTTGGGAACTTGCAAGTATTTATACTTAATGCTGGGAGTCCTGGCAGTTGTTTTCTGGGGAACCTCTTTGGTTGCAACCCGGATTTTACTTACTAACGGATTTACTCCTAATATTATAACCTTCTGCCGCTTCCTGATTGCTTTTCTCTGCCTGCATATACTCTTTCCCGGAGTAAGCAGGGTCAAAGTCTGCCGGAAGGACAGGATCTATTTCCTGATCCTGGGACTGGCTGGCACAACCCTGTTCTTTTTCTTCGAGAATACCGGCCTGAAATATACAACCGTAGCCAATACTTCTCTGATAACAGCCACTATCCCTCTGTTCACTTTGATTACGGCCGCCCTAGTCTTCCGTTTGAAACTGCAGTGGCAGAACTTGATGGGCATTGCCAGTGGACTGGCCGGCACTATCCTGCTTTTTCTGCGAGATATAATGAATTCAACTCTCCATCTACGGGGAGACCTGCTTATATTCGGCTCTGTTTCGATGTGGGTAGTCTACTCCTTTGTTTTCAGAAAAATCGGGACAGAATACCCTGCGACTATGATAGTACACAGAACTTTCCTTTATGGGCTATTATTCCTGATTCCGCTGGTTCTTCTTGATTATGAAGTGTTAGCAACTATCCAGATCAATGCCCAGGTAATAGGGAGTCTGGCATTTCTTGCCGTATTCTGTTCTTTCCTGGCTTATTATTTCTGGAACCTGACTTTAAGGTATGCCGGTGTAAAAATTTCCTCAAATCTAATTCTCCTTATCCCTGTCGTCAGCATTATATCAGGAGGAATCTTGCTACAGGAACAACCCCCGGTCCAGGTTTATTTTGCTACACCCCTGATCATCTCCGGAGCCTATCTGACATCACTATCCACTACCAGCAGTAAATTTTGAAAAAAATAAATATTTGACAGGCTTATAGTGACGATTCAAAATTAATATCTAATGTCTGGAAAATCTTACTGGATCACTATTTTAATGCTGGCTATGCTGGCTGTTCGAGGCCTGGCGCAGGATTACTATATCATTAAATCGCTGGAATTCACTGGTAATGAAACCTTTTCCGACCGCGTATTGAAAAAACAGATCTCGACTAAAGCCAACAGATGGTATTCCAGTATCTTATTCTGGAAAGAAAAATCCCGGTTCAATGAAAGGGAAGCAAATCTGGATGTGAATAAAATACTGAATTTCTATCAGAGTGAAGGTTATCTCTCCGCCAAAGTTCTACTCTCATTGACTAGTGACCATCGGAAAGAGCAAACGGCAATCGAATTCAGGATAAGTGAAGGAAGACCGATCAGGATCCGTGAAATAAATTGGGATATCCTGACAAAAGATGATGCTGATCGGGATAGGATTCAGGAGGTGATCAAGGGAAGCAGATCACCTGTGACTCTGCGAACCGGTGATGTTTTTCGGGATAAAAGTTTGCTGCAGACCATCCGGAAACTTCGGGAAGTGCTTTATAATGAAGGATATCCTTACACAGAGCCTGACTATAGTCTCCAGGTCGATCAGGAGAAATCGTCAGTTTCGGTTGCTATATCCCTGGATCCGGGGCCAGCCTGCCAGTTCGGGGATATAAAATTTACCGGTAATAATAGAGTTAAAGCAAAGTATTTACTGGAAAGAGTGGGATTCGATGTAGGAGACAGGTTCAATCAGAAACAGCTGACCGATACCCAGCGGCGTATTCAGCAGATTGGTATGTTCAGATACGTGACCGTTAATCCTCAACTCACGGAAGGTCGTAATTTTCAGGTGCCTGTAACAATAGATGTAAAAGAAGCTCCCCGGTTTGATTTCCGTTTGGGGGTCGGTTATGGATATGAAGACCGGTTCCGGGCGTCTTTAAACTTCCGGAAGCTGGGTTTTCTGGGAGGCATCAGGCGTCTGACTGGTTTTCTCAAGCATTCCTATCTCGAGCCCTACCACCTGAATTTCAGGATGATCCAGCCGGGTTTCATAACTCTGCGCACGGATCTGACCCTGAATCCATTCCTGCGCCGTGAGCAGGAAGCCAGCTATACGATCAATCGCCTGGGAAGCAATATTCTCCTGCAGCAGCAGTTCGGAAGTTATTCTTCTGCTTATCTGAATTACGCCCTGGAGCAGGATAAACTCGATATGGAAGCCGGTATACCCTTGTCGGAGCTGATCGTTCTAGAAAATGAGATTTACCGGATTTCGAGCATCAGCCTGGGCTGGGTCAGAGACAACTCCACACCTGTATTGGCACCCACTAAGGGTATCTTTACAGCTGTTATCTATACCTATTCCGGCCTGGGTTTCCTCTGCGATTATTATTATCAACAAGCGTTGCTGGAAGTACGCCATTACCGGGAAATCCTTACGGATCTTGTCCTGGCGGGAAAAATAAAAATAGGCGGGATGGAACCGCTGCGGGGGCAGAATAACACCCCGCTGGCCCAGAGATTTTTTGCGGGAGGCAGCAACTCGGTGCGAGGGTGGTCCCGATCGCAACTGGGGCCCAAGGATGAAGAAGGTATACCTCTAGGCGGTAACAGCCTGCTGGAAGGCAGTCTGGAAATACGGTTTCCTATCTGGAAAATTATCAGAGGAGTTTGTTTCGTTGATTTCGGTAATGTCTGGTCGAAATCTTACGAATACAGTTTTTCTGACTGGGAGTACTCTCCGGGCACGGGTCTGCGTATCCAGACACCAATTGGACCTGGCCGCCTTGATCTGGCTTTTCCCGTTTCCGAAGCCGGGCAGTCCTGGCAGTTCCATCTGAGTATCGGTGAGGCATTTTGATCATGAGAATCCTGCGTAAAATCTTATTATTCGGCATCTTATTGTTGCTGATGCTTCTTTCCATAATATTTATGCTGTCTCAAACGAACTGGGGACGTGATCACCTGAAAAAAATTCTGGTGAAGCAGCTGAATAACCTGCTTCTGGCAGAGGTGAAGATCGGGAGTCTACAGGGTAACCTGTTTGAACAGGTCGAGTTAAAGGGATTTAAACTCACAGTAGATAACCATGAAATTATATCCATAGGCAGAATTTATCTGGAATA
>JAFGEH010000094.1 GCA_016931665.1 Candidatus Cloacimonadota bacterium
CGGTGATTTCCTGAACCTGAACGACCGCTTCTGCCAGATGGTGGGTTATTCCCGGGAAGAGATGCTCCGCCTGAATATCAGCGATATCACTCATCCCGAAGACAGAGAACTTGATGAAAAGTACGTTGGCGAAGTCCTGGCAGGGAAACGGGATAGCTTTGAAATTGAAAAACGCTACCTTCATAAAAACGGCAACTCAATCTGGATCAGGCTTTATTCCAATGTGATCCGCGACAGCGAGGGGGAAGCCATTTATGCAATAGCTACTGTAGCGGATATCACGGACCGGAAAAGAACGGAAGCAGAACTCAGGGAGAATGAGGAGAAACTAAGAAAGATTATTGATCTCGTTCCACATTTCATATTTGCCAAAGATGAAAACGGCCGCTTTATTCTGGTAAATCAAGCTGTAGCGGATAATTACGGAACCACTGTCCCGGAGCTGCTGGGCAGCACAGATGGAGATTTCGATCCGTCGGAAACCGAGGTTGAACATTTTTTGAAGGATGACCGGGAAGTTATGGCTTCCGGCCGGCGTAAATTCATTCCTGAAGAGACGATCACAGATGCTGCGGGTAATCTCCACTATCTGGAAACTACCAAGATTCCTTTCACCTATGCCGGTGGCAGGAAGGCCATCCTGGGTGTTTCCGTGGATTTCACTCAGCGCCGGAAAGTGGAACTGGCCCTGGCCAGAAGCGAAGAGATCTTCCGCTCTCTATTCGAGCAATCCGTGGATGCCGTCTTCCTCTCCGACTTACAGGGCCATTTTATTGATGTTAATAACCGAGCCTATCACAGTCTGGGGTTAAGCCGGGATGAACTGCTGCAGATGAACATCGAACAGGTGGAGGCTGTTTATACCACTCCGGAGGAAGTAGCGGAAAAAATCAACCGGTTACATGATGGTGAGACCCTGATGTTTGAAAGCAGGCACCGCCGAAAGGACGGGTCGCAGTTCCCGGTGGAGGTCAAGGTCGGGCTGATCAAGTATGGAGAAAGATTCCTGGTCCTGAATATCGCCCGTGATATCAGCCTCCGTAAAGAAGCAGAAAAAGCTTTGCAGGATAGTGAAAAAAGGTATCGGCAGTTGTTCGAGGCAGCAAATGTGGGTATCGGTATTTCTGATGAAGATGGTACTATTCATGATGCCAACCAGGCTCTCTGCGATATGCTCGGCTACCGGAAGGACCAGTTGCTGAACCTCAGATCCGGCATCCTCTATCATGTTCCGGAAGACCGCAATAGGATAATCAGTGCCATCCGGGAACAGGGCTATATCCTGAATTATCATACGCAGATGAAGCGTAAAACAGGTGAAATAATCTGGGTGAATATGTCAATCCAACCCATAGAGATCCATGGTGCCAACTTCCTGCTCTCCATGATGACGGATATCACTTTACTGAAACATGCCGAAAATGCCATCCGTGAAAGCGAAAAGAAACTCAACAACATCATCAGCCACAGTCATGAAATGTACTATATTCACAATACCGAACATGTCCTCACTTATGTCAGCCCCCAGTCCATGGAATTGTTCGGTTACACAGAAAAGGAGATGATGATCCGCTGGACTAACCTGACTACTGATAATCCCATCAATGAGCTGGGATTCGAAGCTACCCAACGGGCCATCGATTCGGGGATCAGGCAGCCGCCCTATCTGCTTGAACTTAAACATAAAAATGGCTCCAGGCTCTGGGTGGAGATCGACGAATCTCCCCTGAAAGACGAAAATGAAATCGTTATCGGCATGGTGGGAGCCCTGCGCGATATCAGCCGGGAGTATCTGGCCAGGCAGGCCCTGCAGGAAAGCGAAGAGAAATACCGCACTCTCTTTGAAAATGCCGGCCAGAGCATTGGCTACTATTCCCCGGAAGGCAGAGTCATCTCTCTCAATAAAGTGGCCTGTGATTATCTGAAAGGTTCTTCTCAGGAATATATCGGCAGAACACCTGCAGAGATCTTCGGGGAAGAATTAGGTCGAAAATATGAAACCAGGATCAGAAAAGCCCTGAAACACGACAAAACTAACCATTATGAAGATCATATCATGATGCCCGGCGGCGACAGATGGTTCCTGTCCTGCTATTCCGGCATCCGGAATGCTGAAGGCAGAATGATCGGGGTGCAGATAATCTCAAGTGATATCACAGATCGTAAACAGGCGGAAAACAAAATCTCCAGTAACCTGCAGGAAAAGGAAGTAATGTTGCAGGAGATCCATCACCGGGTGAAAAACAACCTGAACATCATCGTTAGCCTGCTCCATCTGCAACAGAGCAGAATAACCACCCAGGCTCAGCTGGAAACAGCCTTCGATGACAGCATCAACCGCATCCGATCCATGGCTCTGGTCCATGAAAAACTGTATGGCTCATCGGAACTTTCTGTTATCAATTTCAAAGAATACATTCAGGAAATGGTAAAAGATCTACTAACCGCCTATAACATGGAAAAAACCATCCAGCTGGATCTGCAGCTGACAGATGTTCTTTTAACCATTAATTACGCTATTCCCTGCGGCCTTATTCTGCAGGAGCTGATCTCCAACGCCTGCAAACACGCCTTCTGTGGTTTGGAATCAGCGCTTCTCACCATCATTCTGCATAAAGATAGCTCGGATCAGATAGTACTATCCGTTGCGGATAACGGAAAAGGACTGCCTGCCGATCTGGATATCCATCATACCACCAGCCTTGGTCTGCAGCTGGTTGACATCCTGGTTCGGCAGATGAAGGGCAACCTGGAAATCCGGTGTGAACAGGGTACCGCCTTTCTCATAACTTTCTGAAAGATATCTGATCCATCATTTCTCTATTTTATCTGTTTATGTCCATCTTCTTCGCCGATATTCAGATTGACAAACCTCTCCCCGTGTTTTTCAAAGCACGCAGCGTCGGATTGGCTATAGGATAATTCGGCAATATCGCCTAATAGATTATGGAAATGAAAAAAAAATACAGATGTTTCGCGTTGTTTTCGGGTGGTTTGGACAGCATGCTGGCTGCCCGGCTGATGCAGGATCTGGGCTACGAAGTGATCCCGGTATTTTTCCGGACACCCTTCTTTGAACCGGATCAGGCCCGGCAGGCAGCAGCACATATCGGTTTCAAGCTGCTGGTAATTGATATCAGCGCTGAGCATCTGCAAATGCTGGGTAATCCCCGCTATGGGTTCGGTAAGAATTTCAATCCCTGCATTGACTGCCATGCCCTGATGTTCCACCGGGCCGGGGAAATGATGCCGGAGTATGCAGTGGATTTTCTGATCTCGGGTGAAGTGGTGGGGCAGAGGCCGATGTCCCAGCGACCGGATGCCCTCAATGCTGTTGGTAAACTCAGCGGATATAAGGATCTCCTGATCCGCCCTCTCAGCCAGAAACTGCTGCCGGATACACTGCCCATCCGGGAAGGATGGGTCGACAAGGAGAAGATGCTCGCCATTCAGGGCAGAGGTAGAAGCCGGCAGATGGAAATGGCCCGGACCTGGGGGATCACCAGTTACCGCCATCCGGGAGGAGGCTGTCTGCTCACCGATGTTGTATTCTCCCGGAAACTGCGGGATCTGATCAAGTACGGTCAACTGAACCTGCAACAGGTAGAGCTGCTCAAATATGGCAGGCATTTCCGGCTGTCCGCTGGTGTAAAATTGATCGTCGGCCGGCACGAACAGGATAACGATAACCTGCAAGCCCTGGCTGAAGGTCTGGTAGTGCTGCAAACCCCTGCTCTCCCCGGTCCTCTGGCAGTAATGAATACTTCAGAGATTCCCCCAACGGCTCTCCTGCAGATGGCTGCCGGGTTGCTTCTACGCTATAATAATAAAATAATCGGCAAAGTTCAGGTTAATTACGGTATCTGGCCTCATACGGATAATATACTGTCTGCAGAGGCTTTATCCTCTGACGAAGTGGAAGAATACCGGATCTGAGCCCGGGAGATGAAATGAAATATAAGAAACTGAACGTTTTGCCCGAATTCGGGACCAACACCTACCTGCTCTGGGATGAGCTGAGTAAAGAAGCTCTCTATATCGATTGTGCCGCTTGTCATCCGCTGCTGCTCAGTACGGTCCGCGATTTGGGCTTGACCCTGAAATATCTGGTCAACACGCATGGACATGGGGATCATATTGCCGGCAATGAGCTGGTGAAAAAGGAATTCAACCCGCTCCTGGCTATTCACCGGGAAGACGCGGACATGCTTGTTTCAGCGGAAGCCAATTTGAGTGTTTTCTGGGGAGAGCGGGTGATATCTCCCGCTGCCGATATTCTGCTGGAGGATAATGATGTTCTGAAGCTGGGCAGCCAGGAGATACTGGTGCTGCATACTCCCGGCCATTCACCGGGAAGCATCAGCCTGTTGGTGGCAGGCCTTCTCTTCAGCGGTGATACTCTGTTTAACGAAAGTGTAGGCAGAACCGATCTGCCAGGTGGGGATTTCGATCAACTGCTCCGCTCTATCAGACATAAACTCTTCAGCCTGCCCGATGAAACACTGGTGCTGCCCGGTCATGACCGGAAAACCACTATCGGCGACGAGAAAATGGGAAATCCCTTCGTAGGCATTCTGGCAACAATCTGAAGTGGGTTGATATTTCAGATGGGCTATTGATCCGGGATATACAGATATCTTTTAATCTTCTTGGTGGGAGTTTTCTCGAATGGCTCGGTCTGTTCAATGATCCTGCTCAAACGAGAATAAGCGGCTCTCTGTTCGTTTACTTCCTTTCTGACACTTTCCAGCAGCTGGTCAATAGCTTCCCGGGCTTGATGATCTTTCAAATGCTTTCTTTTGAATTCAACATCCAGCAACTCATAGTTCAGGTAGCAGCGTGCTATAATTTTATTATCCTCGGCATAGACAATTGATTCCAGAATATAGTCGTTTTCATTGATTTGTGCTTCAATTTCCTCTGGGTAGATATTCTCTCCACTCGGACCCAGGATCATGTTCTTCAACCTGCCTTTGATATACAGGTAACCTGATTTTTTCAGGATTCCCAGATCTCCCGTCCTGAACCAGCCATCTTCGGTCATTACTTCAGCCGTTCTCTCCGGATTATTGTAATAACCCTGCATCACGTTGTCACCTTTCACCAGGATCTCTCCTTCTCCGCTTACCGGGTCCGGATTATCGATTCTTACCTGAACTCCCGGTATAACTGGTCCTGTAGAACGGTAACGAGTTAACTTCGGTGAACAGCCGGCAATCAGAGGCGAAGTTTCGGTGAGGCCATAACCGATGGCATAAGGGAAGCCGGCATCCCGCAGGAATCTTTCCACTTCCGCCGAGAGCAGTGCCCCACCGATACCGAAGAAACGCAACTTGCCACCGAAAGATTTGAGCAGTTTCCGTCCGGCTATCCGATGCAGAAATTTCCTGAATGGCGGCATTTTGTAATAAAAATTGAGTACAGGATTATGGGTAAAGGTGGGGTGAATCTTGGTTTTAAAAATTTTCTCGATGATCAGGGGCACGGTGAGCATCATGGTTGGTCTGATCTTCTGCATGGCCGGCAGGAGTACCCGGCTGGTAGGGGGTTTATCAAGGTAATATATGGCAGCTCCGCTCATGATGGGCAGCAGGAATCCCAGAGTATTTTCATAAGTGTGTGAGAGCGGCAGAATTGAGATCAGCCGGTCAGCCGGGCTGCAATCCTGAATAGCCAGAGTGGAGATGGTGTTGGTAATGAGATTTTTGTGAGTCAGCATCACTCCTTTGGAATGACCGGTGGTGCCCGAAGTGTAGATAATGGCAGCCAGGCTGTCTTCTTCCACTTCCGAAGGCAGGAATCCAGCCAGTTTCAGGGCGGAATCCTTCCAGCGCGCCAATTCCCTCTCTCCTTCCCGCAACAGATTTTTCAGTTTCTCGGAATCCGTTTCCGGCGGGATCAGGCGGAAATCATCAATCAGGATCATTGTCTTCAGCTGGTCGAAGATAGCTGCTTCGATCTTGTGGAAGAGTTTCAAGGAGATGAAAATTGCCTTCGAACCGGAATGATTGAGGATATGCTGGATCTCACTGGGATGGAAATCCGGCAGGATCGGTACGGCCACGGCACCCATACTCGTCACTGCCAGATAAGCTATACCCCAGTTGGGGCTGTTCTCGCCCAGGATGGCTACCTTGTCTCCGGTCACAATTCCCTGCTTATGCAGAAGCAGGGTTATCCCTTTGATCTCCTCACCCAGCTGCCGATAGGTGATGGGTGTAGAATCTGCCCAGGAAAGCGCAGGATGATCACTAAAAGTTTCTACACTGTGCCGGATCATGTGTCTGATGGTTTTTTTTGTTGGCTGTTCTATCTTAATCTCCCCGTAAAGCTTTTGCTTCACTAAATAAGGATTGCCCGGCAGGTTAGCTTATTAACAGAACCTGCTCTCCGGAACTTTGTAAAGTTTTATCAACTGAGCCACGCTGTCAATTTTATTCATGACAGGATAGTTCAGGACTTGCCGGGAGCAGCTTGCGGGGAATTATTGACAGAAAAACGGGTTACGGAAATCTGTTTTCCAATGGTGAGTGAATGAGATGAAAGAAAATTTACAGGGCAAGCGGGAACATTTTCAGTTGCAGAAACCGGCGGAGGGTAAGCTGGACCTCAATGCCATTTTCGGGAATGCAAATCCGGTGCAACTGGAAATCGGCAGTGGTCGGGGCGAATTCCTGCTGGCCAGAGCCAGTGCTGATCCCCAGGCCAATTTTCTGGGTATTGACGTCAAAGATAAAAGGATAAAAAGTATATTACGCCTGCTGCAGCAAGGTGTTCATGACAATGTACGAGTCATGCGCCTGCTGGTGGATGAAAACTTCTTCACGGTGGTCGGGGGACAGGTCTTCGAGCGGA
>JAFGEH010000095.1 GCA_016931665.1 Candidatus Cloacimonadota bacterium
ATGGTTACCCGGAACGGCATCATCAAGAAAACGGAACTTTCGGCCTTTTCCCGTCCCCGGATCAATGGCATTATAGCCATCAAGCTTATTGACGGAGATCAGCTGATTGATGCCCAGATAACTGAAGGGAATAACGATATCATTCTGGCTACCCGGCATGGTTTTGCCAACCGGTTCAATGAGAATGATGCCCGGGCCATGGGCAGAAACTCCCAGGGAGTGAAGGGAATTAGCTTGCGCTCAGGAGACCGGGTGGTAGCCATGGTCGTGGTCAAGCGGGAAGGAACTTTGCTGGCTATCAGCGAAAATGGGTTCGGCAAACGGACCGAAGTGAGCAGTTATAAGCTTACCAAACGCGGTTCCAAGGGTGTAATTACTCTGAAAACCAACAGCCGCAATGGCTATCTCATCTCTCTTATGGAAGTGGTGGATAATGATGATCTGATGATTGTAACCAAGGATGGAATGATAATCCGGCAGGCGGTGGAGAAAATTAAAGTGATCGGCCGTAATACCCAGGGCGTTAAACTGATTGAATTAAATTCGGGAGACAAGGTATATGATATCACGCGAATTGCTTCCGAAAATGTCAATGGTTTAGGCGCCAACGGTCAGGAGGAAGATCAGGAAACCGAAGAGGAAGATAAGGACAAGGAAATCAAACCTCTGGATTTTGAAGAAGAAGATCATACCGATCATGTTCAATTGGATGAAGAGAAAACAGAGGAAGAAGATAATCCGGAAATTGAGTTTGACGATTAGAAGCCATCCGGTTTCCTGAATCAAAGGTGAATTTATGAATATAAAAACTTGCTCAATCCTTTGTCTGTTCCTGATCATCTTGAGTGGATGTACCGTGAAATATTATCCGGTTCCGTCCCCGGAAGTGAGAGTCAGCGAGGAATTCGGTGTGGTTGAAACAGAAGATTTTGTACTGGCTGCTGCCAATCAGTACTGGGTAAAAGAACCACAGGAACTCACTGATTATTTCACAACCTTCTATATAACTTACAAGAACAGGACAGGCAACAGGGTCGAGATCAGGCAATCTGATCTGAGTCTGCTCGATCAGCAGGGGAATCAGTTGGATGCTGTTCATCCGGAATATGTTCTGGAACTGCTTACACCCGAGGAGATCACTTTCGATCCGATCCTGCCCCTGACCAGTGAACAGCAGATGGTCTACGAAACCTGGAAGGAAGCCAAGAACAATCTTTTAAGTGAATCTTTCAGCTTCGGTATGATCTTGCCGGAAGCCCAGAAATCGGGATTTGTTTACTTCCCGAAATTGAAATCAAAAAACCTGAAATGTACACTGGTTTTCCGCGGAAGTTATATTCCTTTCAGCCGCGAGAAGTAAAAAATATAATAAGTTAAACAGGCTCGCCGGCTTTGCCGACGGGCTTTTTTTGGTTTTGACAAAATATTGTGGGGGTTTTTTCTGACCAAGTTGTCTAATAATTTTATAGGGAGTCCTATATGTTGAATTTTATGGGGGAGCTTAAGCGGACACATTATGCCGGGGACCTGGGACCGGAGAATCAGGATCAGGAAGTTGTGGTCATGGGCTGGGTTCATCGTCGCCGTGATCTGGGCAGCCTGATATTCATCGACTTGCGTGATATAAGCGGATTGATCCAGGTGGTGATTCATCCGGAGCAGGCAGTAGCTCATGAAATGGCTGGTAAACTCAGGAATGAATATGTTTTTGGTGCGCGGGGAGTTGTAAAACCAAGAGACGAGAATAATGTCAATCCCAGAATGCTTACAGGCAGTATCGAAATCGAGGTCAGTCAGGTTATACTTTTAAATAATTCGGAGCCACTACCCGTCCAGATCAACGAAAATTTGCTGGCAGAAGAGAATCTTCGCCTGAAATACCGCTATCTCGACCTGCGCCGGGAGAAATTGAGTAAGATCATTAAATTCCGGCATGAATTGATTTTTGCTATCAGGGAGTACCTGACGGAACAGCGTTTTCTGGAAATTGAAACTCCCATCCTGATGAAAAGCACACCGGAAGGTGCCAGGGATTATCTGGTACCCAGCCGAATTCATCAGGGAAAATTCTTCGCGCTGCCCCAATCTCCCCAGATCTACAAGCAGCTGCTCATGATCGCCGGCTTTGATAGATATTTTCAAATCGCCCGTTGTTTCCGGGATGAAGATCTCAGGGCGGACAGACAACCGGAGTTCACTCAGCTAGATCTGGAAATGAGCTTTGCCACACAGGAAGATATATTTACCATCATAGAAGGCTTACTGCATCATGTTTTCCACAAGCTGCTGCAACATGATCTGCCCATCCCTCTCCCCAGACTCAAATATCAGGAAGCAATGGTCAGATTCGGAACCGATAAACCTGATATGAGATTTGGACTGGAACTGGTTGATCTCACCGAACTGCTGCTAAAAACGGAATTTCAGGTATTCCGGAAAACGCTGGAAGATGGCGGTAAGATCAGATGCGTGGTAGCACCCGGTTGCGCTGAGTATTCCCGCAGGGAGATAGATCAGTTGGTGGATATAGCACGGCATTTGGGAGGAGAGGGCCTTGCTTACTGCAAGGTAGAGGCCCGGGGCCTGCAAGCGGGTATCAGTAAATTTCTCGGAGATGACGAGCAGAAAGCAATTCTCCAGAAAACTGCTGCTGAAGATGGTGACCTGATTCTGATTGCTGCCGGCTCTTCAACGCTGGTTTATAAAATACTGGCTGAGATCAGAAATCATCTGGGACGTGAGCTGAAACTCTATCGTGAGCAGGATTTCAATCTGCTCTGGATCACCGATTTTCCACTGTTTGAATATAATGAAGAGGAAAAACGCTGGGATACGGCACACCATATGTTTACGCTACCCAAGGAAGAACATCTGACTTATTTCGAGAATGAGAAGGATTACCACAGGATCGAAGGACAGCTCTATGACCTGGTTTGCAATGGGGTGGAGCTCTCTTCAGGCAGCATTCGCTGTCACCGCCTCGATATCCAGAAAAAGATCTTTTCTGTCCTCGGTTTCTCCGAGGCAGAAGTGGAGGAGAAATTTGGATTTTTCCTTAATGCCTTGAAGTATGGTACACCTCCTCATGGCGGGATTGCGCCTGGTATTGACAGACTGGTAATGATGATGACCGGAGCGGATTCCATCCGGGACGTTATTGCTTTTCCCAAAACACTGCAGGCTGCCGATCTGATGAGTGAATCGCCTTCCCAGGTCAGCAGCCAGCAGTTAAATGAACTGGGAATATCCATAGTATCCAGGAATCCGGAGAAGCCGTGATTTATCCAGTTTAGAGGTTATAATTTCACAGAAAGTACCTAATAAAAGAATAGCAGCCATAACCTTCGGCTGTAAAATCAACCAGTATGAAACCTCCTGTATTCTTAACCAGTTTCTGCAGGAAGGATACGAAATAGTGGATTTTATCCAACCCGCTGATGTCTATCTGATCAATACCTGCTCTGTTACCAGCCGTACCGACTATAAGAGCCGGAATGCTATCCGGAAAGCCTTGCAGGCCAAGGCAGAAAATCCAGCTGCCAAAATCATTGTTACAGGGTGTTACAGCCAGATCAATCCCTCTTCTATCAGAGAACTGGGTGAAGTTGACCTGATTGTTGATAATAACTCAAAAAGCAGCATATTCAGTAAAATTACCACAAACGATCATTCTTTTCAAACTGTCGACCAGTTCAGTGAATTTGATGATATGGACACATTTACCATGTTCGAACATACCAGGGCTTTTATCAAGATTCAGGACGGTTGTGATTTTTTCTGCGCTTATTGTACTGTACCCCTGGGCAGAGGGAAACCCCGCAGCAGAACGCCTGAAAAGGTAATTGAACAGATCAGGACCCTGGCTGACAGGGGTTATCGTGAATTTGTACTGGGCGGAGTTAATCTGGGTCTGTACGGCCGGGATCTGCCGTCGGGACAGAATCTGGAAAATCTGCTGCCTGTAATAGAAGCGCTCAGTGGGGTGAAATTGATCAGATTAAGCTCCCTGGAACCTCAATTTCTTACTGCGTCGCTTATTCAGGTGCTGGCCGGAATGCAGAAATTGGCCAGGCATTTTCATATTCCCCTGCAAAGCGGGTCAGATCAACTCCTCATCAGTATGAAACGTCATTATTCAACCAGCCGGTTCAGTGAGATCACAGCATCTTTGATGGCGGCATTCCCTGATGCCGCTCTGGGCCTGGATATCATTGCCGGTTTACCGGGAGAAACGGATAGACTTTTCCAGGAAACCATGGATTTTTTGCAGGATCTGAAATTCACATACCTCCATGTATTTCCCTATTCAATCCGGCCCGGCACTCTGGCTGCTGGCATGCCGGATCAGGTGAATGGTAATACTGTAAACCTTCACATTTCCAGGCTGCTGGAACTATCTTCCCGGAAAAAAGAAACATATCTGAAACAACTCATAGCTGATCAAACCGCAATTACCGGTATTGTTGAGGGCAGAGAAAAAGATTACTGGACAGGAGTATCGGATCATTATATCAGATTCTACTTGCAGGAAGCTGGTTGTCTCAAAGGAAGTTATGTCAGGTTGAAACCTGAGAAAATACTTGATGACGGCCTGGAGGTAAGACTTTGTGATTGAGTTGCGGGAACTGACCATCGGATTCTCCGGCAGGACGGTTTTGGATAAAATAGATCTGACAATCCGGGAAGGAGAAATAACCATAATCATAGGCAGAAGCGGCTGCGGTAAAAGCGTGCTTATGAAGTCGATTGAAGGCTTGGTGAAACCTGTTGCCGGGACAATTTTGATAGATGGCGTAGAGATCACACAGCTCCCGGAAAAGGAATTATACCGCATTAGAAAGAAAATGGCGATGCTTTTCCAGGGTTCTGCTCTTCTGGATTCACTGAATGTTTATCAGAATGTGGCTCTGCCCCTGTTTGAACACACCGGAGGATCAGCTGAAGAGATCAGAAAAGTGGTCACTGATAATCTGGAACTCGTTGGCCTGCCGGATATTCTGGACAGAATGCCCGTGGAATTGAGCGGAGGCATGAAAAAAAGGGTGGCCTTGGCCAGGGCTATGGTCATGAAGCCCAAGTATATCATCTTCGATGAACCAACCACCGGCCTCGACCCGGTTATCGCTGCCGGGATCAATGCCCTGATTCTGAA
>JAFGEH010000096.1 GCA_016931665.1 Candidatus Cloacimonadota bacterium
CTGAAGGACGGAACTGATAATGAGCTTCTTACCAAACGGGATGATTACTATATTTTTACCTATCGAGAAGCAGTTGAACGCTTCCGGAATGAAAGCCTGCACCGTGAACAAAAGGAAATTGCCCGTCGAATTCTAAAGTATTTCGAGGATAAAGTGATTACCCGAATTTCGATACTGGAAGGTGTGATCAGGCATGCCTACCAGGTTCAGGATATGCTGGCTGTCCGTAAATATAGATTGAAGAAAGTCGCCCTCTATACTGAAAAAAGTCAGCAGGTTGAAGCTTTCAGGGAAATGTGCGAAATCGTCCAACTGGATTTCCTGACCCCCAAAAAGCTGCAACCCGGCGATTTCATACATGACCTGTTACTGCTGGCCGATAAAGCGGAATGGGCAACTATCGAAATGGTACCCGGGAAACTGGCTGAGCTCGTTAGAAAGATGGAAAACAGTCCCGAGAAACACTTACTGATCGGGATATTCTATCTGCTTCAGGAAAAACTCCGGTTGGCTCTTGTACGTTTCCGCCGGGCTTATGAACAGGCAATAAGCGGTCGCCAGCGGGTGTATCTGCTCCTGAAAATGAGTGAGATCTATTTCGCGCAGAACGATTTACTTAATCTGGGAAATTGCCTTTCCGAACTGGAAAAATTGCAGCTGACTCCTGAACTCGAACTCTCTCTAATCTCACAGAAAGCCCTCTATCTGGGATCATCCGGTAAACTGACTGAAGCAATAAACCTCATTGAAGAATACCTGCCCCGGATCCGTACTCAGAATGATGATAATTTCTTCATCCGCCTGGGGACACTGCATAATAATCTGGCTTTTCTTTATCACCAGAAAAGATTACTGGATGAAGCCGAAAAGAATTTTCACATTGCCCGTAAGATATGGGAAAAAATCAATTATAAAAGAAAACTGGTTGTGGTCTATAACAATCTGGGAGATGTTGCCTTAGTTCAAGGGTATACACGGACGGCTCTGGAACATTTCGAGAAAGCTTTAACCGTCTGTAATGAGATCAACTGCAAGAAAATCAAAGTGCTGACGCTGCTTAATTTTGGTGAAGCTTACATCAAGATCGGGGACTTCCAACAGGCCGAGAAATATTTGAACTCGGCTTATGAAATGTCCAACAGCTTTGAAAATAAACCCTTTCATGAACCCATAATCAATAATCAGGCCATAGCCAAAAGCAAAGTAAACCACTTCGGCTACTATATCAATTTTATCCGGGAGCAGGCTCCTGAATTGATTGCTGGCAGAATAAATAAAATTTCTCCCTTAACCAAAACATATTTTTACTATCTGTACAACATCGGAGATTATGACAGGGCAGAAAAGATACTGCTTAAGCATAAAAATCTCTTTCTGGAAAGTAATGAGCATGAGTTTTACTATCAGGTGATGGGTTTTCTCACTATCAGGCGTCAGGAGTTCGAAGAAGGACTTAAGATCGTCGAGCAGGCATTTAAGCTGTCTCAGCAAAACCGCAGTTTCTATGCTCAGACAATCAATTACATCAGATTTGCCGAATGTTATCAGGGCACCGGCGACTTTGTTAAAGCCATCGATATGTGTAATCAGGCTGAGAACATAGCACTGCAGAACAATTTTAATTACTGGCTGCGGGTCGCACGTCTACGGCGCATCAAAGCTCAGTTGAGCGGCAGCAATATCAGCCTGCGGATACTGATCAGGGAATTGCTGGAGATACTCTGCTATGTGA
This sequence comes from Candidatus Cloacimonadota bacterium, assembly GCA_016931665.1. Lineage (GTDB taxonomy): Bacteria > Cloacimonadota > Cloacimonadia > Cloacimonadales > TCS61 > JAFGEH01. Next base: position 1,733 of record JAFGEH010000096.1, read on the forward strand.
AACAGAGAAATCTTTTCCTGCTGGAGATGGAAGTGTATGAAATGCTCATTCAGATCTACAATCACCTGCAAATAGCCAGGAAAGCCAGAGTATACTTCACTTCCTACCGGAAATCCATCGAATCTATTGGCCGAGGCCTTAATCAGCACGATGAAAAAATATTTCTGCAAAGCGCTCAGTATCATATCACAGATCACCGTCAGTTCCGAACGATTGATATCGCTCCCCGCGGATTCCAGGTAACCGCTAACTGGCAGGAAGAACTCTACGATATTCTCAAGATCAAAGAGAATTACCGCATCAAGTACTTCATCGATAAAACCATTATTAACCTGCTCTCTCCCAATCTCTATGCTATAGTACTGAGCAATGAAATCCAGAATCAGGCAGCACCCTATCTGCAGCATAACCTCAGCGTGGATAAACTGTACTCGGCAAAATACCTGAACCTTATCCAACGGAGTATCGAGGAAAATCAACTCATCTCCAGAAGACTGGATTCCTGTAACACCCTGTTCGTTCCGCTCAGGATCAAGACTGCCAAAGTCGGCTGTCTGATTCTGGCGGATAAGGGTGAATTACCCTTTCAGGAATTTGAGCTGGATATCCTGCGAAACCTGAGGCTGCATCTCAGCTCCATCCTCATCAGGATCAGAGAATTTTCTGAACTGAATAAGGATATGGAACTGATGACCAAGCTGATCGAGATCAATCAGAAATTCTTCTCCAACCTTGATCTGGAAAAACTGGAACAGGAAATTGTCTCCTTTGTCCTGGATTTTGTGAACGGGAAAAGAGGTTTCCTGATTAAACGGGATAAATATCAAAATTACGTCTATAAGGTTGCCCTGGATGATTCCAAGCATTTCCTGCGCAACTTCACCTTTATCAGTAAATCCATCGTCAGCGAAGTGCAGAAAAACAAGCTTCCCCTTTTCATTCATAACGCCAGGGATGATGATACCCTCAGAAACAGCCTGGAATTCAATGCCGACCGTCTGTCCATTTATTGCGCTCCGATCATGGTGGATGGCGAAGTTTATGGCTTGCTGTATTTAGACAATTACAATTCATCTGATGGCAAAATGCAGATCAATAAAGAATTCATGCGGCTCCTGCTGATCCAGATCGGCGTTTCACTGAAAAATGCTCAGCAGTATGAGATGCTTAAAGCCAGAAATCGTGAAATCAGCACCCTGGATAATCTCAAGAATGATTTTATTAATATTGTATCACATGAATTGAAAACACCGCTGGTTACCCTGAAGGGCTATATTGACAGGCTTTCCCGGACAGAGTTGAGCGAAGAAGCCCGGAAGATCATCTCCAGTGTCGAGAAGAGTGTGGATAAGTTGTATCTTACAACCAATGATATTATTGATCATAACCGTTATATCCTGGTCAATGAACTGGACAAATCTCCTGTAGCCCTGGACAAGATCATGCAGGTGATTGTGGAGGAAGCACACCAGATATCAGGTAACCGGCATATGCAGATCAGGCTGGAACTGGAACCGGGCCTGCCGGAATTGAGTCTGAACTGGGAAGCCTTTCAGCTGATGCTCCGAAATATCATGCTGAATGCCATCCGGTTTACCAAGGATTTCGGCACCATTGTGCTGGGTGCCCGGCGATCTGCCTTCCAGCAGGAAGAAGTTAACAACCGGGAGAGCGTGGTAGTATACGTGCAGGATAACGGGATTGGCATTCCCCAGAAAGAACTGGAAAGAGTTTTCCAGAAATTCTATGAACTGGGAGAACTTTATGCCCATAGTTCCGGTTCGGTTGAATTCAAATCCAGCGGATTGGGGCTGGGTTTATCAACTGCCGGCCTGATCGCCAACCTGCATGATGGAAAAATCTGGCTGAACAGCAGGGAAGGCGAAGGAACTACTGTTTTCATCTCTTTGCCTCTGCCGGGTATTGACGAAGAGGTGAATTGATCATGTTTGGGATCACCAGAAATAAAACTGTCAAACCCGTTCACTTCACTCGTCTGCTATCAGGGCAATTCCCAGTCCAGGTAATCATGCCGGAGGAAATATATCAGCAATGCCAGATACTGCAGAGGTTGCTGTCCTGGCAGGATTCTTTCCGGGAATTCCATTTCTATCTTCCTGCCTATTCCTACCCCTTTTTTGTAGCTGTAGCTTCCTACAAAAACAGTGTATTCAGCAGTTATGAAGATTTTGCCGTACCCTCCCGGGAAGGTGTGATCCTGAACCTGAGTAATCTCAGCAGCTTCAGAAAAGCCCTGCTGAAATCAGAATCCACCCTGGTGGCCGCCCTGGATAACTATGCAAATCTCAAATTCAATCCTCCTGAGACGGAACCCTTGAAGCTGCTCAGCAGATTTGCCGGCTTTTTCCGATTGCCCTGGTCGCTTCAGGAGCTTTCCTTCAGTTTTCAGGATAGGGATTTTCAAAGGGCACGTTATAATTTCTTTCAGAATAAATTCCTGAATTTTGTACTTCACCTGGAAAAAACCGAAACTGACAGGATCAGGAATTTAATAGTTAATTGCAAACAGAATTTCCCGGTGAACATCTATCTTACGGGCAATACCCTGAAAAAACATGATTTCATTAATCTGAAGAATCTGGCCGGCTTTAATCTGCTGGATCTTTATTCTCTGGCGCGGGAAGCCACCCTGTTCATCACCGATCAACCCAACCTGACCCACCTGTTTCACTCTCTGAATGTTACCCAGCTGCTCTTGAGTCACGATCATCCCAGGGTGGAAACTGCTGTGGTGGATCCTTTTAACCTATCGGAACTGAAAAAAGTGATACCGTTACTCATCAAGACGGAACTTGATGCTATGTAATTTTTTTTAACATTATCTGATCGAGGTGTACATGAGAAAAATACTGTTGATATTAATAATCGGATTATCATGCCAGTTTCTGCCGGCTGGAGAAAGAGAAGATTTAACTTTTATTCTCGGACTCTACCGGGATGGTAACTATCAGCTGGCCAGCACGGAAATGGTCCGATTTCTGGATGAATATCCTGAAAGCGAAAAACGTTCAGATGTAATTTTTCTGCTGGCCAATTCCTGCCTGCAGACAGGAGATCATCAGCAGGCCCGGCAGCATTTCCTCACTCTTTATAAACAGCCTGATATTTTTCCGTACCTGGGTGAAGTTGTATTTGGCCTGGGACAGGCAGAGTACTATCTGCATAACCTGAGTCAGGCGGAAAGTTTTTTCCAGGATTTTCTGAAAAAATATCCCCGTCATCAGCTCCGGTCTCAGGCTTATTATTTCCTCGGCCGGATAAATCTGGAAAAGGATGAGCTGGCTAAAGCTGAAAGCAATTTCCGTGATGCCGGAAAACTCGGTCTGGATAACCGCCTGCAGGTTGCCAGAGTGGAACTGCAACTGGCCAAAAACAAACCCGCTGAAGCCCGTGCCATTGTCCTCTCCCTCCTGGAATCTGCTCCCGATGATGAATATACTGCTCAGTCCCTGCTGCTTTACCAGAAATACAATCTCGAACAGGGCCAGATAGCTGACATCATGGCAACAGGTTTCGATCAGATTTCACGCTCATCCCGGTATTATCCTGAATATCAGCTGCTGCTGGCAATCGCTCATTACCAGAAAGGAGAATACGAGCTGGCCTTGAACAGGCTGCAGACTCTGGATTCTCCTCTGGCCAAGTATTACAGAGGACTATGCTACTTTGAGATCAATAATTGGGATGCGGCGCGTCCACTCTTCACTTCACTGCTGCAGGCTGAGGATATGAAGGTGCGTACCAACAGCAGCTTCTATCTTATTCGCATGCTGCCGGATCAGAATCAGGCTGTCAGCCGGTTCCGGGAGTTTATTCAAGCTAACCCAGGTCATCCCCTGCTGGGTGCTGCTCATTTTCAGACTGGCGTGCTCCTGTTCAGGCTGGGCAGATATCAGGAGGCCATTGTTGACTTTGACACCGCTTTACAGAAAGGAACCGATATCTCTTCCCGGGAGAAGGCAGTCTATCTGAAGGCGGAAAGCCAGTTTCTGCTGGGGCAGGGCACTCCGGCTTATACTTCATTTCAGGAATATCTCAAAGCCTTCCCTCAAGGGATTTTTGCGGATCAGGCCCTGTTCAAGCTGGGTCTCTACCACTATAACAGGTCGGAATATCCCGAAGCCTTCAGCAAATTTGACCAGGTTGTTTCTTCTTATCCCAGTTCCGATAAAGTGGGGATGTGTAATTTCTACCAGGGCGAGATCTTTTACCGTCAGGAAAAATATCAGGAAGCGGATCGTTATTTCACTCAGGCCAGTCTGGGTAATGCTGACCAGGGTTATATCACCCTGCGGCGGGCTCAGATCAGGTATCTGCGGAAGCAGTATAACGAAGCCCTGGAATTGCTCAGAGCGGTTCCCGATGAACAGCGGTACCTTTATGAAAAACTGCTGCTGGAAGGTAATTGCCAATTTGCCCTGAATCA
>JAFGEH010000097.1 GCA_016931665.1 Candidatus Cloacimonadota bacterium
CCGGGCACTTTCGGTAGCCAGCACTCCTGAAATCAATTCCGGCTGATGATTAAAATTTCTATCCTGAAGAGCATTGTAAATTGAACCTGCACATCCTGCTTTGGGATCACTGCAACCGTAAACCACTCTTCCCACACGGCTCCAGATGATCATGCCGGCACACATCAGGCAGGGTTCAACCGTTATATACAATGTACAATCCTGCAGATATTTGGTACCAGATTTCAGTACTTTCTCGATCACCAGCTTCTCGGCATGTGCCAGCGGATCATTCATTTCTCTGGTTCGGTTATGATCGGCAGCCAGCACGGAATTTTTCTGCACCAAAACTGCCCCGATTGGTATTTCATCAGAACGCAGGGCGGCTCCGGCCTCTTCCAGAGCCGCCTGCATCCAATTACTGTCTGTATCTGAAACAGGAACCATTCCTTATTTACTGCCCTTCAGGAATTTATAGAAATCGCTGTCAGTAGTCATGATCAGCGTATTCTTACCATCCATTGTTTCCTTGTAGGTTTCCAGTGTCTTCAATAACTCGTAGAAAGCCGGGTCACGATTATAGGCGTCAGCATATATCTTGATTGCTTCGGCATCGGCTTTACCCTGGATCTCCTGAGCCTGCTGATAGGCTTGTGACTCGATCCTGTCCAGATCCTTCTTCAGCATGCCCAGAATCTCGGCAGATTTACCCTGACCCTCTGAACGGTATTTGGCGGCAATTTTCTGCCTTTCAGATATCATCCGTTCATATACCTTGGATTGCACTTCTTCGTTGTAATTTAACCTTTTCACGCCGACATCGATCATTTCAATGCCGTACTCAGCCACTTTCCTTCTGGCTTCCTCAAAGATGGAATCTGATATTGCTTCTCGGCCTTGCTTGATCATCTCTTCCAAGACTTCTTCCTGTCTGCTTTCTTCGTATTCCTCTGTGAACTCCATCTTCCGATTGGAATTTCTGACGATTTCAATCAGTTTATTAGAGCTGATTATATCACGGGTTATACCGCTGATGATATCATCCAGCCTACCGTGAGCTGCAGATTCAAACCTGGTGGTTTCATAGAATTTTAGTGGATCTACTATCTTCCAGCGGGAGAAAGTATCGATCCAGATATATCTCTTATCGGAAGTTGGAATTTCCTTAGCATCCCCGTCCCATTCCATGATCCGTTTTTCGAAATAATGCACTTTCTGGATGAAGGGTACTTTGATATGCAAACCTGCCTTAACCACAGCATCTCCCATAGGCTCGCCAAACTGGGTGATGATCGCCTGCTCCTTTTCATCCAGAATATACAGGGCATTAAACAACAATATCAAAGCGACAACAATGATTATGATTAAATTTCTGCTTTTCATTTATTTACCCTCCCCGTCCAGATTGAGCAGAGGCAGAAGGCCTTTCTGCTGCTCATCGACTATGAATATTTTTTCCATCTTGGGAAGGATTTCCTGCATGGTCTCCAGATAAAGCCTTTTCCGGGTAACTTCCTGAGCGCGACTGTATTGAGCGTACATATCGATGAATCGGTTGGCATCTCCTCTCGCCCTGTTCACGCGGTTCACCGCATAACCCCGGGCTTCCTCGATGGTCCGTTTCGCCTTGCCTTCAGCTTCGGGTATGATATGATTATATTCCTGCCAGGCCTGATTCACTATCCTTTCCTTCTCCTGTTTGGCAGAATTTACGTCATTGAAAGCAGGTTTTACCCGGTCCGGAGGATTCACATTCTGCAGATTGATTGTCACAATTTCAATCCCAGCTTTATAACCATCCAGCAATTCCTGCAACAAGATCATTGATTCATCGGCGATTTCTTTTCTGTTGAGCACTATAACTTCATCCACACTGCGGTCACCGACCACTTCCCGCATTACAGATTCATTCAGATCCCGGATGGATTCTTCCACATTCCTGATATGGAAAAGATATGCAACCGGATCCTTGATACGATATTGAACGATCCATTGTACATCAGCAATATTCAGATCACCTGTGAGCATGATGGATTCCTGGTTATAACTGCGGGTGGAATACTGAGTCTTGACTGCTGATCGCAGGGTTCTGAAACCGAACTCTTCCTTGTACACGTTCTTGATCTTGACTTTGGTCAATTTGTCTATACCGAAGGGAATCTTAAAATGTAGCCCCGGTTCAGTGGTATTGATGTATTTCCCGAAACGCTGCACCACTCCCACCTCTTCCGGATTTATGGTATAGAATCCAGTTAGCAGAATGACTATTGCTATGATGATCAAACCGATCATTACTATCCGGCGCGGGGGAATTTTGGGGATAGTACTGGCTTTAGTCTTGATTTCTTCAAAGTTTTCCATTATCTCTCCTTTTCTTTTCTCTGGAAATAATTTACAGTCTCCTGTAAACCTGATCGCAGATCCCAGACTGGTTTCCAGCCGGTGATCCTTCCTATTTTTTCGATATTCAGGCAGCTCCGGTGTAGATCTCCGGGACGGGCAGCAGCCTTTTCCGGTGTGATTTCCAGATCCATTACCGACAGTAGTTGCCGGTAAAGGTCCATTGTTGCCACCGGCTTGCCGGTTCCTACATTAAAAGTTTCGTTTTCACCTTCGCTTAAAACTGCGACATTAGCTTCGATTATATCTTTTACATAAATATAATCTCTGTACATTCCTTCCGGTTTTCCCTCATAAGCGCAAACTCGGGGTATATCACCCTGTAACAAGCTATTGATAAAAATCGAGACGACACCTGCTTCACTCTGCGGGATCTGGCGGGGACCGTACACATTCGCGTATCGCAACACGGTATATTTCAGACCATGTTGTAGATGATAATAAACTAGATATTCTTCTCCGATATATTTATGGATGGCATAGGGTGATCTGGGAGCTGGACGATAATTTTCGCTGGTGGGATATTCAGCAGCCTCTCCATAGACTGCCCCGCCGGAAGAGATATAGATTACCTTCTGTACATCGGATGCAACACAGCTCTGCAGCACATTCAGCCAACCCAGCACATTAACTTCGGCATCCTGTAACGGGTCGCGGACAGATTCCGGTACACTGATACGGGCAGCATGATGATTGACCAGATCAGGGTTGAATTCC
>JAFGEH010000008.1 GCA_016931665.1 Candidatus Cloacimonadota bacterium
GAGGGCTGGAACTGAAAAATAACTGTTGTCAGGGAATCATAAGGTACAGCCAGATTATCAAACTCACTCAACATTCTTAATATAACGTCACCAACCTCTTGTCCGTTAATCTCAATGCTGTCTTCCACGAGAGCAATATAGAGTAGGGTGTTATCTGCTGCACCCGCGAAAAGATATGTATCCTCATTAAACAGGGTGAGACCCGCGGTTACAATTCCTGTTCCTTCATCCAGTAAAAGATAGAGAGAATCTCCGTTGATATAAGTATCGCTCTCGTTTAAGGCCTGATCTGCCAGCTCGAGAAGCGTATCTTCATAGGAATTGGGATCATATCCCAGTATCCTGTTTACACCTTGTAATACTGTGGCTGGATAGCCGTTCAAACCGTAATAGGTGAACCTTTCCCAGGCAGCTCCGGAATAGTACCCTGCATCCGCAACATCGGGAAAACAATTCAGCAGGTAATATTCAGACTCCGGCATCATACCCTGGGCTGCCAGGATTGCAGCTACTGACTGGTCATAACTGCGGAAAAAATTCTCTATAAGAAGTGGTTGCACTGTATGAAGGTATATATCATGAGAAATAGTTTTTACATTGTTGTAGGAGAAATCATCATCATTACAGCTTACAGTCGCCCGGAAAGTATATTGAGCCGGGTTCGGATAGAGCTGAAAGATATGTTCTTCCTCATCCAGGACCAGTAGACAGGATTCACCGGCCGTCAGGGCCTGGTTGGGCGTGGGAAGCGGAATCGTATCGATTATCGTCTCCAGGGGAGTAGTAATTCGATACAACACTTCGATGCTGTCTGCGTAGAACTGAGAGCTGTTCAGGACTTCGATGGCGGGATAAACTGGATTACCCGGGTCCATATCACCATTAATCACGAACGAGCTTATCTCCACGTCTGTTCCTTCAAAAGAAAAAAGCCCGTTCAGGCATACCAGGAATTCACTGCTATAATTATTGGATGACATCCCGTAAAAAAATCCGTTAACACCATAGAAACTGTGAGTTCCTCCCAAAGCCGAGGCAGACATGAACTGCCCATCAGCAGCTGTAGGATAATCAATTACCACCCACAGGGTATCTTCAGTCAGATTCTGTGGCAGCAGGAACTGGTTCCAGCCCTGGGTCAGGGCAAGCGCAGGTATGTTAACTTCTCCCAGAGATGCCTGGAGATCCGGTTGATTTACTTCCGGTTGATAAAGGTTTATGGTAAGGTCACTTTCCCCCGATGGATTGGGCAGATAGATCCAGACACCCGCGGCTGTGAAGCTGACTGGTACGCTGCCATAATAACTGCTCAGGTCGAACCTTACAGCCCACTGATCGGCCCCGTACCAGTGCTGGTCATCCTGAAAATTATGATAGTAGGCCAGGGAATCCTGCAGGCGAAATTCCGTGTCAAATCCTGTGCCCGGCAGAAAGCCAATAGCGGCCAGCTGCCCGCAGCCTGTAATTATAAGCAATAATAGGGATCTCAACATTCTAAACTCCGTGTAAAAAGTTTCGGAACTGGTTAATCTGTAAAGTAATTTAATGTAATCAAAAAAGAGGTCACCCTCGTCTGGCTTTTTCCACACCAGCCCAGCGCCGGTGCACCCAGAACCACTGCCCGGGGTAAGCCAGAATATACTTTTCTATCCGCCGGGTCACCAACGAGGTTAACTCTCTTACCCCTGATTCATCGGGACTGAAATCCTGCGGATCAATCAATTTTTCGAAATGGAAGCGATGTTTCCCTTGATCTTGGCGAACGGCTATCGCAATAATAATGGGAGCGCCTGTTTTTATGGCGATCTTGGCCACCCCCGTGAAAGTAGATGCCGGGTACCCCAGGAAATCGATCACGATTCCATCCCGCCGGGCATTCTGATCAACCATTATCGTTACGATATAATGCTCTGCCAATGCCTTGAGAATACCCCTCAAAGCTGTTTTCTTCTCGATCAGCAGAATATTGTGCCGTATCCGGTCACGATTCAGGTAAGCATCCAGAAATCTGTTCCGTAAAGGTTTATAGATTACGCCCAGAGGATAGTGGGTGGCAATGTATGGCCCTGCCAGCTCCCAGTTACCCATGTGAGCGGAAGCCATCAGCACTCCCCTGCCCAGAGCCTGAGCTTCCTGCAGGTTCTCCCAACCCTCTAACCGGACCTGTTCGTACAGTTTTTCTTTCTTGCAGAAAAAAGATTCAGCTGCCGTAATGGCCATGTTCCGATAGACTTCTTTAATAATACTGTTGATCTGCTGTTTTGAATGATCAGGGAATACCATTTTCAGGTTTTCTCTGGCTACATGGGTACGTATGCCCAACCACATCCCTGCCCGGAAGACACCGATCAGAAAGGATCTGATCACTACATAGGGACATAATCTAAGGATTGCTTTCGCCAGCCGGAAGGCAATATATTCCAGATAACTTTTCGTTCTCTTTTTCATTTGGATAACCTGATGTAACTTTCAGAATATGTGCAGGACAGGCAATAAAATTTTACTTCAGCAGTTTTTTAACCTCATATGAATACCTTAATCGGAAAAGTAAAACTTATCCTGATGTCGATAAATTATCAATACGTTGTTGAACTGATCAGATGGCAGCGAATATTCCCGATTCTTTTCTTGACTTGCAGGCAGCTTCGGGATTTGTTCAAGCCAAAATTCCGGGAGCTGGAATGAATATACTGGCGATAGATACTTCTTCCACATCGGGTAGCATTGCCCTGAACAGGGATCAGAAAATTGTCTTTATGAGTTACCTGGATGTCAGCAGGACTCATTCTGAAAGGCTTCTCTCCCAGATAGATTTCGGATTGAAGCATTGTGAAATTTCCGTAAATGCTCTGGATCTGATCTGTATCGGCAACGGTCCCGGCTCCTTCACTGGTGTCCGTATCGGCCTGGCAACCGCGAAAGGGCTTTGCCTGTCCAATCAGATCCCTCTGCATCCCTTCAATACTCTGGAGTTGCTGGCCCATAATCTCTGGGGAACGCAGCGTGCTATTCTCTGTCTGATAGATGCCCGGATGGGAGAGATATACGGAGCTCTCTATGACTCGGATCATAAGATTATCATCCCGCCCTGTAATAGTGCACCAGCAGAGTTCCTGCAGAAAATTGATCGTCCTGTCATGGTGGTTGGCGATGGCGTTATTAAGTACAGGAAGCTGTTGCAAAATTCGGGATTGGATTTCTGGGAAGCCCTGCCCCACCAGCACCTGAATCTAGCTGCCACTATGATCAGTATGGTTTCCCATTATCAGCTAAAACCTTCATACGATCCCTTTCTGCTGGCCGAGCTTGAACCTTTTTATCTGCGCCCTTCTCAGGCAGAGGTGATTAAAAAGAAAAAACTCGAGGAGAATATATGAGCGAAAGACCAAGTTGGCAGCATTATTTTATGGAGATGGCAAAACTTGCTTCTTTGCGCTCGACCTGCCTGAGAAGGAAGGTCGGCGCTGTGGTGGTAAAGAATAATCAGATTATCTCTACGGGCTACAATGGCAGCCCGAAACGCGTTCGGCATTGTTCAGAAAGAGGCTGCCTGCGTCAGACGCAGCAAGTCCCTTCCGGGGAACGGCATGAATTGTGCCGGGGTGTTCATGCTGAACAGAATGCCATAATCCAGGCAGCCATCAACGGTAATTCCCTGAAGGGAGCCGAAATTTACTGTACCCATCAGCCTTGCTCCATCTGCAGTAAAATGATCATCAATGCGGAAATCACCACTATCTACGTGGCGCAGGAATATCCGGACGAATTGGCTCAGGAACTGCTGGAAGAAGCTGGAGTTGAGATGTATCTGGTTACTCCAGACAGTGATATACCTAAGAAGATCTTGTAAACGAAAAGGGCAGTATTTCCATACTGCCCCATTTTTTTCTGTGACCGTAACTATTTGGTGAATTCACTATAGTCTTTCTGAAAATTATTCAACAGATTTTCATAAACCAGAAATAAAGTTCCTTCTTCATTATTCCTGCGTACCAGATATTTCTTATCATCCTGCTGAATGAAATCCAGAACTACCTGCTCGCCAGTATATAACTCAATGCTGACATTCAGTACAGGATGGTTAAAAGATTCGGCATATTTCTCATATTGCCCGTCCTCAAAGCTGGAAGCCATCATCTTGTTACAGGTATTCAGGATCTGACGGAAAGCAGCATTTTCCTGGCCGATATGGAAAGTGGTATCGGCATTCTGGAACACCCAGAGTGAGTCGCTGGGAGTAATCTGATAATTACCTTTGTTGCCGGCCACCCGGATCGCTGTTATATCTTCTTCCGCTAGTTCAATTATCTCCTTGCGGCGCCAGATAGAACTGGTGGGACTGATCACATAGGATATATTATCATTAAGCTGGTAAACCTTATTATCATTAATTTTGCGGCCGTGGGAAAAGTTATAATTGCTGCTTTTACCAATGATGGCGGAAACCAGGACTTGACCCTTATGGTCTGTCAGTATTACCTTAGTCCCCAGACTGTCCGTTACATTGTAAGTGGGAAAGGAACTTTCCAGCTCAGAAACAGGTATACTGGAAGTCTGAACTCGGAGGGCTTTAGCAAAGAGATCTCTCACTTTACTCTGATTGGCCGGGAAACTGATCGGGTAGGATAAAGCCCATTCATCATTCTCCTTCACCAGACGAAGCGTATCCTTATCATTGAATATCTCAATACTACCTATATTTACAGAATCCACACCGAAGAAGGAAACTTTCCGTTCCGTGCGGTCATTATTCTTAATGAAAGCATATATTACAATCAGAACAACCAGTATGGTCAGATAGGTTAAGTTTCTTTTATTCATAAAGCTCTCCTATGAATTTCCGGCGTTTCAGATCCTGGCGGTAACGGATTATTCCTGCGCTGATCAGGATGAGGGAAGGCAGCAGGATATTCAGCCACTTTACCAGTTTTCTGCCGGTATTGCTGATCTCTCTCAGCGGTTTGAATTCAGTTTCCCTGGAACGGATATCGATCAGGGTACCTTCCTCTGCCATGTAATCTACTGCATTGAGTACAAAATCAAGGTTTCCTTTCACTCCAGCTCCACCCACATCTTCCACAAATTCGGCATCAGCAACCAGCAGCATCCGGGCATCCGCATAGCCGGGAAGAGCATCCGGAAAACCGGGATTATCCTGGAAATAACTCTGAACAGCTCCGGAATAAATTCCAGCCACGATCCTGGGTTCATCCCGAAGCATCTTCGTCAAATCCTGATTCATGAATTGAGTTACAGTAATATCCAGATTGGGGAACCTGGTTTCTCCAGTGTTGGCAGAAGTAAAGAGTAACGGTTCGAACTTCAGATCCGGTTTCAACCGCAGCGTATCGATTTCGGAAGCGAAGATCAACTGTATCTGATCGAGGTTTCTCACGATCAGGTTATCCTTGTTCACGTTATTAATTATCGGGAAGAAAGGATAATTCACGGGAGTAGCGAACCGGAAGATCCCCTGCTGCCGCTGGATCTGGACCTGGCCACATTGAGCGTCCTTGACCAGATTCTGTTTGATCACTATCCCGTAATGCATCAGCATATCGAATAAATTGGATTTGATTGGTTCAGCCGTTTGCGTCTGGATCATGGCCTGGATCCTGTCCTGGAACATGATCACTCTCCCCCCGGCCATGATATACTGGTCCAGGTGGAAAAGCTGTGTCTGACTCAGGGAATCATCTATGCCACTGAAGAAAAGAACCGATACGGAGGGTTCGATGGGATCCTGCAGGTCTACTACTGTCAGTTCGTAACTTTCAGCCAGTAACTGGCGTACATTGCGGTGGACGTCACCGTTACCCGTCTGCCCGGAATAAAGCGGCTGATCATCGACCGGTTCCAGTTGGAAGAAAGCTACTTTTTTCATCCCCTGGGCAGTTATCTTTTTGATAATTCTGGTAATATCATACTCCAGACCTCTGGTATTCTGCACCAACGGAATGGCTTCGGTTTTATCCTGATAGAGGAAGGCAAGGCCCATATAGACTTCCCGGATTTCCAGTTTGTCATTCTCGATAACCCTCATCTGCACGGGGTTTATCTGATTTTTAAGAGCTTCCTGCTTGAGCGTTTCCTCATCGCTGGGATCAATGAATTCATATCTGAGTTTGCCATGAGAATAAGCCTGATACTCCGCCAGAAGATCCTGGGTATAACGCCGGGCATCGGCATACTCACCGGGCAGATTTTTGGAAAAATAGGCTTTGATCACCAGCCTGTCCTCGATATGCCTGGCTGTATTCTTACTGGCCCTGGATAGCGAATAAATCCTGCCCTGCGAAAGATCGAATCGGGAAAAGACCGATATTGATACCAGATTAAGAAAAACCAGGATAGCCACGAATATGAGTAAATTGGTCCAAATTGATTTCCTTTTCATGCTGTACCTCCTATTTCCATTTCCGTGACTGCAGGGCCAGAATTGAAAGATGCAGGAAGAGAATGATAAGACTTATAAAATATACCAGATTCCTGGTATCGATAACTCCTCTGGCCAGGTTGGAAAAATGATAGCCTATGCTCAGATATTGAAAGATGCCTACGATTGCTGCAGGAAGCAGGAACAGAGTATATTCGATAATGAAAAGGAAGAATATAATGAAGAAACTGATGATGAAGGCGACTATCTGATTATCGGTGAGGCTGGAAGCGAAAAGACCGATAGCGCTGTAAACTGCACCCAGCAACAATAATCCCAAATAGCCGCAGAAGATAGCTCCGTAATCGATATTCCGCCCCAGAATCATGATGGTAATCAGGTGGATCAGGGTGAACAGCAACCCGGTGGCGATGAGACCTACCCCAGCCCAGAATTTACCCAGAATAATCTGTTTGTCCTGTAAGGGGAAAGTAGTCAGCAACTCAATGGTGCCGGTATTTCTTTCCTTGGCGATCAGACCCATGGTGATGGCCGGGACAAAGAATATATAGATAATTGGTATAATGCCGAACAGGGATCTGAGTTCAGCCTGATTGTTCAGGAAAAGGGGGCTGGAGAAAAACCACCCGCTGATTAACAGAAAAACTACTAGTATGATATAGGCTGAGGGAGAACTGAAATATCCCCTGTACTCCTTCTGAGCGATTAAGCCTGTATAATTCATGCTTCTCCTCCTTCTTCTATGGTCAGGTTCCTGAAGACATCCTCCAGACTGATCTTCTCACGATGCATCTCGAGCAGGGTCCATTCACTTCTTTTAATATAATTATAAATCTCACTTCGTTTATCTTCACCGGCAGCATATTCTACTACTACTTCCAATTCTTCCCCGGCACGCCTGGTAGTTGATAAAAGGCTGATATCCTTCAATTCTCCAGCCAGGGCGGGAATTTCTTCTTCGGGAGCAATCAGATTCAGTATCAGCCTTGTCTTGCTGGAAAAACTGGATTTCAATTCTTCGGTAGAACCGTCTGCCACAATGCGCCCTTTATTGATGATGACGATCCGGTCGCAGACAGCCTGCACTTCCTGCAGGATATGACTGGAAATGATGAGTGTCTTCTCCCGGCCCAGCTCTTTGATCAGCTCCCTGATCTCCATTATCTGGTTAGGATCAAGTCCGGATGTCGGCTCATCCAGGATCAATATCTCCGGATCATGAATTATGGCCTGGGCTAATCCAACCCGCTGCCGGAACCCTTTGGATAAAGTCTGGATAGGCTTATGCACCACTCCATGCAGCCCGCACTGGTCAATTACCGCCTGCAGCCTTTCTTTGAAATTCTTAACCTGACGCACATTGGCCACGAATTTCAGATAATCGAAGACCGTCATTTCAATGTACAGGGGATTATTCTCGGGCAGGTAACCGATCATCCGGCGGATCTGCTGCGAATGTTCACGAATATTCAAATCCTTAATGTAGATGTTACCTTCGCTGGGAGCGAGAAAACAGGTGATAACCCGTAACGTTGTAGATTTCCCGGCTCCGTTCGGCCCCAGAAATCCCAGGATCTCACCCTCCCTGATCTCGAAATTAACATGATCTACAGCTCTTAGTGTACCATAGTCTTTTACCAGATTCTGTAACTGAATCATACACTATCTCCTTTTGATCAGTGATTATAGATAAAACCGAAAAATTATGCCCAGCTCAATTTGTCAAGCTTAAAGCTAATAGAAAATTCAATTATTGGCAATCTATAGACGTGATTGCCAATAATTATTTTATGATGTATACGGTTAATGGAAGGAAATATTCAGGGGTTTATCCTTCTGCTCGGGTTCAGTGAGGGAAATGGTATCACCGACAGCTATTCCTTGGATGATTTCGACTTCCTGGAAATTATTAATTCCGGTTTTGATAATATTGGGAGTAATCAGGGTATCCTGGGTAACTTTATATACTATATCGTTACCTTCGTCATCACTGAAAATTGCCCTGATCGGTACCACTACTATCTCCGATTTCTTCTCTCCGATAATGGTGATATTGGCAGTCATGCCTGGTTTAAGTTTTTCATCCACGTTATTGATTTCGATCTCGATGGGAAAGACTTTAATATTATTATAGGTTACAGCCATAGCGGCTATTTTGGAAATTTGTCCTGAATAAGCGATATAAGGATATGCATCAACCTTGATTTCAACCATCTGGTTTTTCCTGATCTTGGAAATATCCACCTCATTGATCCTGGAATTTACTACCATCCTTTCCAGGTCTGCCAGAGTCAGAATTACTGTACCTTCAGAGAAAGAGCTGGTACTGGCGACCACCATTTCCCCCTCTTCCACCTGACGCTGGATCACCGTTCCGGAAGCTGTGGCAACTATATTGCTGATATTACCTTCGGTATCGATTTCGCGAATAAGTTCGAACTGCTGTAAAGCCGCGTCATAATTGATCTGAGCTTCTTTCTGAATATCCTGGTAGCGGTTCAGCTCTCTTTCGGAAATATAGCTATCCCGAAAAAGTTGTTCCTTATCGGTAAGATCCCGGTTGGCATTCCTTAAGGTGATCTCGGCCAGTTCCAGGTTATTCTTGATGCGCGAAATGGTTTCCGCCTGATTGTAGTCAGGTTCGATCTGGGCAATGATGTCACCATTACTTACAAAGTCACCTTCTTCCGCCATTATACGAATGATTTTACCGCTGACTTTTGACTTGATGTTGATGACTTTGATCGGTTCAATCTCTCCGGTTTCTTCCAGCTTTACTGTTATTTCTCCGGTTTTTACAATCATGGTTTTTTCGCTTTCCGGCCGTCCGGTTTTCCCGATTCTGGCGCTGCAGGAGGTCAGAATTAAACTCACTGTCAGTAATATGGTTAAAATCCTCATTTTTTCTCCTGATTTATATATTCAATGGCTACAATTTCGATCATAACTTCCTGGCCATTACGTAAAGCTTTAATCACTATTTCATCTCCCACTGCAATATCAGTCACCGCCAGCTCAGCGGCGTTGGCATCTTTGATATAATTGCTGTTGATCTCTATTATAATATCACCTTTCAATAATCCTGCCTGCTCAGCCGGGCCATTCTTGTCAACTATATTTACAATGACTCCGTCCGTATTATTCAGGTTGAGGTAGGATGCCAATATAGGTGTGATATCCTGTACCTTGAAGCCGAACCAGATGTCCCTGATCTTGCCATGTTCAATCAATTCCCCGGTTATCTTCTTAACCCTGTCTATAGGAATTGAGAAAGCGATACCAATATTTCCGCCTGTTTCCGAAAATATGAAGGTATTTATACCCACAACTTCCCCGTAGATATTCACCAACGGACCACCGCTGTTTCCGGGATTGATGGCCGCATCAGTCTGGATCATTTTCCGGTAGATCTTCCCATCCTTATTCTCCCCGAAATTCCTGTCCAGAGCCGAAATAACTCCCACGGACACACTGGGCCGGCTGTCTTTAATCAACAGGCCGTAGGGATTGCCCACGGCTATTGCCCACTCCCCGATGATCAGGTCATGGGAAGAGCCCAGCTGAGCGCAGGGCAGGGAACGGCCCTCGATCTTGAGTACTGCCAGGTCGTGGATGCTGTCGAAACCAATCAATGTTCCCTCGAATTGCCTCCCATCGGGCAGGCTGACGGATAACTTCGTCGCTCCTTCCACAACATGGGCATTAGTTACGATATAGCCGTCCTCGCTGATGATTACTCCGGACCCGATACCCTGAACTTCCCGGCGGTAAGGTACATTATCAAAAAAACCGAAGAAGGGATTATCAAAAGGATTGATATAGCGCCTGACAATTTCAGTTTTGATAACATTTACACTGACAACTGCCGGCTGAACTATCCCTACTGCCTTCGTGATGGCGTTCTGCCTGCCGGTTTCAAGTTTGATCAGCTCATGATCTTTATCTCTCTGCTCCTTTTCTTCCCCGTCAGTCTTGTTTTCACCGATCCTCTCTTCCGGAACCAGTACATCAACAACCTTGCCGGAATTCCTTTCCTTATGGTAATATTTATTGACCACCAGTACTAATACCAGCACCAGGATCAGGATCAGAAAAACATCATTTCTTCTCATACAGTCACCTCATTACCATTTTCCCAGGAGCGGTTTAGCCAGGGTGCGGTTGACTTCTTCCTGTTTACGCAGCAGCTGGTAATGGCGGTTGTTATAGGAAAGCTGTGCATTCTGA